>CALWKB010000130.1 GCA_944381125.1 uncultured Mediterraneibacter sp.
CTGCGATATGTGTCGGCATTGTTTCAATATTCAGACCGATGGCTGTCGTCTTTCCGCCGAATCCCTGCGGTCCGATGCCCAGCTCGTTCACCTTCTCCAGCATCTCTTTCTCAAGATCTGCGTAGAACGGATCCGGATTGGAAGAATCAAGCGGTCTCATAAGCGCTTTCTTTGCAAGGAGCGCACATTTGTCAAATGTACCGCCGATGCCGACGCCCACTACCATAGGCGGACACGGGTTCGGGCCGGCTGTCTCCACCGCCTCGAGGATAAAATCCTTGATGCCCTGAAGGCCTGCTGACGGCTTGAACATACGGATCTGGCTCATGTTCTCGCTTCCGAATCCCTTCGGTCCGACCGTAACCTTGATGTTTTCGCCCGGAACGATCTCCGTATAAAGCATTGCCGGCGTATTGTCGCCTGTATTGCCGCGGCGCACCGGATCCTTTACAACAGATTTACGCAGATATCCGTTTGTATATCCGCGGCGTACGCCCTCGTCAACCGCTTCTCTTAAATCGCCGCCCACAAGGTGTACGTCCTGTCCGATCTCAAGGAAAACACATGCCATACCTGTATCCTGGCAGATCGGCACGTCTTCGTTGTCCGCGATCTCGAAGTTCTCGATGATATTGTCAAGAACGCCTTTTGCGATCTCCCCGTCCTCGCATGCACGGCAGCTGCGGATGGCGCATTTTACGTCTTCCGGAAGGTGCTCATTTGCATCGATGCACAGTCTCTCGATCACATCGGTGAGTGTACTTACATTGATTTCACGCATTGGAAGTCAACTCCTTTCAATTTTTAATTGATCATTTCCGTTCGGCGCGCACCATTCGCAAAGACGCAACTACAGGTGCTTAACTGCGGCTGCGCCGCTTCTTTGCTCATTAGCATGCGCTCTGCTCATACATGGGTCTGCTCGCAAAACCATGCAGGCATGGTTTCTGCTCCCATCCCATGTATGGCCGAACTTTACAAGAATATTCCGATAAACTGGCACGCCAGTACGACGAACACCAGCGCCACAGGATAAGTCGCAGCGTACGCGCTTGCCACGTCGTCTGTTCCGGTCACGGCGATCAGCGTTCCCAGCGCCGGAGTACTTGTCATACCGCCGCAGATTGAACCGAGCGTATTGAAAAGGCTCAGCTTCATCAGCTTTGTTGCGACGAAGTATCCGATAATCATCGGGATAAGCGTAATCAGCGCGCCGTATACGAACAGGATCAGACCGTGTTCTTTAAGGATTTCGATAAATCCTGCGCCCGCTTCCACGCCTGCGCCGATCAGAAACAGCGCCAGACCGAATTCTCTGAGGCATTCAAGAACAGATTTTTCCACATGAAAGCTGATCTTTCCCGCATGTCCGAAATGTCCGAGAATCAGGCCGGCGATCAGCGGTCCGCCGGATGTTCCCAGCGAAAACTGCGCTCCGCCCGGAAGCGGAATCACGATCTTGGCCAGAATAATACCGAGGGCAATTGCAAGCGCAAAAGCAAAGAAGCCCATCGGATCCACGTGGAACAGCCTGTCTTTCTTTTTCACATCCTGAACGTTCTGAGCCGCCTCAAATTTCTGGCGTTCTGCAGCCATATCTGTCTTCAGAATTTTCGGCACAAGCTGTACAAAAAGTACAACTCCTACAACTCCGAACGGATAAGCGATGCCGTATCCGATCGACGCGTTGGCAGATCCGGTTGCATCCAGGGCAGCCGCAAGTCCGGGTGTACTGGTCAGCGCGCCCGACATCATACCGACTGTAATATCTGTCGGCACGCCGGCGATTTCAATGATTCCCATTGTAGTAAGCGCGCCTACGGCGATGATAATAAATCCAAGCAGAATATATGATTTTGCGTTAATTTTAAAGTTTCTGAAAAATTTCGGTCCGGCTATAAATCCGACTGACGTTACAAAACAGATCAGGCCCAGATCCTGAAACATTCCCAGGCCGTTTACCAGCTCTTCATTATTGCCGAGGAAGTGTCCGAAAACCAGGGCGACAAGCAGTACGCCTGCCGTCCCCAGTTCAACGCCTTTAATTGTGATACTTCCTACAAGATAACCGATAAAGGCTACCAGAAAGAGCACCATGAGCGTCTCTCCCATGACGCTCTCCTGAAACCAGTTTAAAATATCCATTCCTCTGATTTACTCCCTTCCTATCTCTCGTGTCTAGCGTATTTCGGAAGCAGAAGCGGAGAAACATCGCCGGTGTCAAGGCCGGCCTCTTTTAATTCCTCAGCATATGCGGTCACATGATCCAGATTCATATTTCCAAGCTCCACATTTTTCGCTTTTGCCGCGGCTGCTTTTCCTGCGTTGCGGCCGAATACGATAATATCAAGCAGAGAGTTGCCCATCAGACGGTTTCTTCCATGGATTCCGCCGACAGCTTCACCTGCTACAAGCAGGTTGTCGATCACCTTTGTGAATCCGTCTCCGCCGATCTCCAGTCCGCCGTTCTGATAGTGAAGGGTCGGATATACGAGAATCGGAAGCTTTCTCATATCAATATCATAGTTCATGTACATACGAAGCATAGCCGGAATACGTTTCTCAATTGTTCCTTTTCCGCCAAGCTCTTCGATCATCGGCGTATCAAGCCATACGCCGCTTCCGAGCGGTGTTGTCACACCTTTGCCGCGTGCCGTGCACTCGCGGATAATAGATGCCGCAGCTACGTCGCGGGTCTCAAGCGGATGCATGAACGCCTCGCCTTCCACGTTGACAAGCTGTGCGCCTACGGAACGTACCTTCTCTGTTACCAGAGCGCCGAAAATCTGTGACGGGAACGCCACGCCTGTCGGATGGTACTGAATCGTATCCTGGTAAAGAAGCGGAGCTCCCAGTCTGTATCCGAGAATCAGGCCGTCCGCTGTCGCGCCGTAGTGGTTGGACGTCGGGAATCCCTGATAGTGCATACGTCCGGCGCCGCCTGTAGCGATGATGACGGTCTTTGCCTTTGCCACAAGATAATCTTCTGTCTCAAGATTCTGAAGAACAGCTCCTGCCACCTGTCCTCTGTCGTCACGGATCAGTTCTACTGCCACTGTAAACTCAACAACAGGAATCTGGCGGTTTAATACTTCGTCGCGAAGTGTACGCATAATCTCTGCTCCGGAGTAATCCTTGCAGGCATGCATTCTTTTTCTGGATGTTCCGCCGCCGTGAGTTGTGATCATACGGCCTGTCTCATCCTTATCAAACATAACGCCAAGCTCATTGAGCCATTTGATAGCGTCCGGCGCTTCCATGACAAGGCGTCTTAAGAGTTCCGGCCTTGCAGCGAAATGTCCGCCGCCGAATGCGTCCAGATAGTGCTGTACCGGAGAGTCATTCTCCTTGTCGGCAGCCTGGATGCCGCCCTCCGCCATCATTGTGTTGGCGTCGCCGATGCGCAGTTTTGTCGCGATCATTACGTTTGCGCCCGCCTCGTGCGCCTCAATCGCCGCGGAAGCTCCCGCGCCGCCGCCGCCGATAACAAGCACGTCCACATCGTAATCAACTTTACTGATATCCACGTGCTCTGTAAGAAGACGGCTGTTGGAGTGAAGGAGGTGCACCAGTTCCTTCGGCGCCTTCTGTCCCTTGTTCGGTCCGATTTTGATTTCCGCGAATGCTTCTTCCTTATAGTCAGGGTGGAATTCCTTAAGGAGAGCGTCTTTTTCTTCCGCGGTCATACGTCTCGGCTCCGTGCCCAGACGCTGTGCTCTGGTGGCCTCCACTTTCTTTACGGATTCCATCATTTCCGGTGTAAACATGATCTTCCCTCCTTATTTCTCAATCTCTCTGTTATTGTAAAGTTCCTGCATCTCCGTGATCGGCTTCTGCATAATCTGCTCGATAAGCTGATCATAATCGCCGTGGTGGATCTCCTCAACACGCTCAGTCAGGTGTTTGGACTCCGGCGCGATATATTTTCCTGTGAGACGTCTTGCAAGAACTCCTACCATCGGGTGGGAAATTCCTGCCGGACATCTTACGGAACAGCAGCCGCATCCGATACAGTCAAATGACTCTTCGGCGCATTTCTCAAAGTCGCCGCGCTGTGCGTACGCAATATACTGCATTACGTTCAGATCCTGCGTACATGCCTTTGTACATGCGTTGCATCCGATACAGCTGTAAATCTCCGGATAAAGATCCATCATGACTCTCTGCTCCGGTTTGATGTCTTCAATATCGTATGTTCTCTTGTCTGTCGGGAAGAACGGAACGGTTGCCACATACATTCCCTCTTCTACCTGTGTCTGGCAGGCAAGGCATGTCTTCAGCTCATTTTTCCCTTTGATCCTGTAGATCGTGGCGCATGCGCCGCAGAAGCCGTGACGGCAGCCGCATCCTCTTTTCAGTGTATATCCCGCGTATTCCATTGCTGTCATGATCGTCAGGTCAGCCGGTACACTGTATTTCTTACCGAAAAAATATACATTTACCATTTTATCCATGATATTTCTTCCTTTCCCTAGTATTCATTCGGCATCTCATCGATCTCATCGCAACGAAATACCGGGCCGTCTTTGCATACATATTTTGATCCGATATTGCATCGTCCGCACTTGCCGATTCCGCATTTCATGCGGAGTTCAAGCGTGGTGTACACCTGATCTCTGGAGAATCCAAGCTCCTCCAGCCCTGCAAGTGTAAATTTGATCATAATCGGAGGTCCGCAGATAAGAGCTGTCTTGTTTACGTCAAATCCAAGCTCTTTCACATAGTTCGGCACAAATCCCACATGGCCGTCCCAGCCTTCCTGCTCGCGGTCAATGGTTAGATGTACATGTACGTCCGGCGCGTTCATCCAGACTTCCTGGATCTCTTTTAACTGAACCAGATCATCCGCGGAACGGGAGCCGTAAACGATGTCCACTGTTCCGTAATCATCCCGGTTGTCCAGCACATAATTGATAACGGAACGAAGCGGCGCGAGCCCGATTCCGCCGGCGATAAACAGAAGGTCTTTGCCTTTGAGCTTATCTTCCACCGGGAAATGGTTTC
Organism: uncultured Mediterraneibacter sp.; assembly: GCA_944381125.1. Classification (GTDB taxonomy): domain Bacteria; phylum Bacillota; class Clostridia; order Lachnospirales; family Lachnospiraceae; genus Mediterraneibacter. The sequence continues at coordinate 5,005 of CALWKB010000130.1, forward strand.
CGTAAGGTCCGCGGACTGTAATTTCGTCGCCGACTTCCAGGCTGTGCAGGTAATCAGTCAGCATACCGCATTTCTTGATGCTGAATTCCTGATATTCTTTATTGGTCGGCGAAGAAGTGATCGAAAACATACCTTCGCTGATTCCAGGAGCGCAGAGCATCGCGCACTGTCCCGGCATATGTTCGAAAAGCTTGCCGCCTTCCGGAGCGTTGACGCGGAATGTTTTTACGTCCGGCGTCTCCTCCCGGATATCCGTGATTACCCCAACCTGCGGGATCAGAGTATCCAGAGTATAATTTTTGTGGCAGGTACACTCACTCATTACTGCTCACCTCCCTTTTTCTGAAATGCTTTGATAACTTTCACGATATTTAATGAAGCCGGACATTTCTCCACGCATCTTCCGCATCCGACGCAGGAATACATGCCGTCGTTATTCGCGGGGTAATATACCAGTTTATGCATGAATCTCTGACGGAATCTTTCTTTCTGAGACTTACGGTTATTTCCGTGAGCCATCATCGTGAAATCCGAATACATGCAGGAATCCCAGCAGCGGTATCTCTGTACGCCGTTCTTTCCGGTATCATAGTCTTTAATGTCATAGCACTGGCATGTGGGGCATACGAACGTACATGTTCCGCACGCGAGACAGGGCTTATAGAGCTCATCCCACAGCGGATCTTCGAATTTTTCCATCAGAACGTCGCCGTTCCAGCCTTCAAGTGAAAGATGGCTGTAAGGCAGCTGCTCAATGATTCCGCGGATTGCTTCCTTCTCTTTCCCGACAGTCTCTTCCGCAGCGCCGTCCTCAGTAAGGAGATCCTTCACCGCCTCTGTGAGAGCCTCTCCTTTTTCCGTCAGGGCCTTCCAGTAAAGCTCGTCTCCGATCATCCATGTGGCAACGTCGGCCGCCGGCTCTGCCGCGTCAACGCCGAACACCTTGCAGAAGCAGGTCTCTTCCGGCTCATGGCAGGCAAGGGCAACGATTGTCCCGTGGTCTCTTCTCGCCGCGTAAAAAGTGTCAAGCGGATCTACGAGGAATACTCTGTCCAGCACTTCCACACCTTTTATATCGCAGGCTTTCATGCCAAATACTACAAAATTCTGTTCTTTTAACGCCTCAGGCTCTACCTTGATCTTCTTTCCTTCTCTGATACATGTATACAGAGTCTCACTCTGCGGGAAAAAGACATCCTTCGGAGATTTTACGGTTTTTAATGTATCCAGGTCAACCTCTGCGTCTTCTGTCCAGACGCCGAAATTTACTTTATCGGCAGTTTTTACGGGCAGATATAATTCCTGTTCTGCGGCAATTTTCTGAAATAATGCCGTCAGATTTTCTTTTGCGATCTTATACATACATTATCCCCTTTCTGCCACAATTCCCGGCTCAACATCCTCAAACTCATAACTTGTAAGAGGGGTTCTCGGTTCCAGATCCGCGCCTGCCTGATATTCGCCGTAAAGTTCATTGATATCTTTAATGAACTTGCGGTTGAACAGATGGAGCGGAATTCCCTGCGGACATACTCTGCTGCACTCTCCGCAGTCCGTGCATCTTCCGGCCACATGGAACGCGCGGATAATATGGAACATCTTCTCCTCGAAGGAGTCAACGTTCGCTTTCTGCGCGCTGTCAAACTTATTGCTGTCAAATACGCACTTGCGGCAGCTGCATGCCGGACATACGTTGCGGCAGGCGTTGCAGCGGATGCATTTGCTGAGTTCCTTCTGGAAAAACGCGAATTTTTCCTCCGGACTCATCGCCTCGATTTTTTCCACTTCCGCGAAGCGGTCCGCGTCTTTCGTCTCCTTCGACTCGCCGATCACTTCGTCGAAAACCATATGATCCTTGCCTTTGCATACATGGCATCTCTCGAGCATTGCGTCTTTGTAAGCGCAGGTTTTCTCTCCGTAAACAGTATCAATGGTCAGCGTCTCCGCCTCGTCTTCTATCTCGGCGCCGGAAATGCTTTTAATACCTTTGATGCCCATGGATCTGATCTTTTCGATATCAAGCTTTCCTTTGCATCCCACACCGATAATATACGCTTTTTCGCGGTCAACGCGGTGTTCTTTCATCAGTTCCTGGAAACTGTATGTATCGCACGGCTTCAGGCATACGAGAGTTTTTCCTTCCAGCTTTGAAGCCTCGATCATATATTTGCTTAAATTCGCTCCGCAGAATCCGTTGTATACGAAATCCGCGAAGTCTTCCTCTTTCTCAAAGTAAGCCGGTTCCGGATTGTAAGGCAGGTCCCCGGCTTTCCATCCGAGCACTCTTGCCACAGTTCCGTCGGCCAGGAGCTCTTTTGCGCGGTTGATTAATTCCTGCATCTTAAATCCTCCAATCTTACGTTTTTACCAAGGGCTGTAATCTTATCCACAAACTCATGCATGGTCTGGGAAAATTTTGCGCCCTCGGCAGCGGACACCCACTCCACACGTGTACGTCCGTTTTCTACACCGATATAATCCAGCATGGAGAACAGAAGCGTCATACGTCTTCTTGCGTAGAAGTTGCCGGATGTGTAATGGCAGTCGCCCGGATGGCATCCGCACATGATCACTCCGTCCGCTCCTCTCTCAAAAGCTCTTAAAATGAACATCGGATTGACGCGGCAGGAGCACGGAACACGGATGATCTTTACATCTGCCGAATAGGACATACGGCTGCTTCCCGCCAGGTCAGCGCCCGCGTAACTGCACCAGTTACAGCAGAACGCAACGATCTTTGGTCTGAATTCTTCGTTCTTTTCTATCGACATATCGCATCCACCTCCGCTAAGATCTGTCTGTTAGAGAATCCCTGCAGGTCCATTGCTCCGGACGGACATGTAACTGTACAAGCGCCGCAGCCCTGACAAAGCGCGTCGTTTACAACCGCAATACGCCTTGTCTCACGGATTCCGTGGTCATTCACCTCTTTGTCTTCATAGCTGATCGCTCCGTACGGGCAGACATTCGCGCACTGTGAACAGCCGTTGCACAGAAGTTCATCAGAATGTGCCGTACACGGGTTGGTGAGCAGCTTGTCTTTCGCAAGCAGTCCGATTGCTTTCACAGCCGCGGCTCCTGCCTGTGAAACTGTCTCAGGGATATCTTTCGGTCCCTGGCATACACCTGAAAGGAAGATGCCGGCTGTCGGAGACTCGACCGGACGAAGCTTCGCGTGAGCCTCTGTAAGGAAGTTGTTCGTGTCAATGCTTGCAGTGAGCATGGTCGCGATCTTGCGCACATCCGGATTCGGCTCGATGGCCGCCGCGAGAACAACCATATCGGCCTCTTTGAGAATCTGTTTGTTGTCGATCAGGTCCGCGCCCTGTACGAGCAGCTTGCCGTCCGGCTGCGGGATAACCTTTCCGACCTGGCCTTTAATATAGTTTACTCCGTAATCTTCCACGGCTCTGCGGTAGAACTCATCAAAGTTCTTGCCCGGCGTACGCACGTCGATGTAGAATACGGTTACGTTTGTGTCCGGATATTTGTCGCGGATCAGCATTGCATGTTTTGCAGTGTACATACAGCAGATCTTTGAGCAGTAGCTCTTTCCTCTGTCGTCCGCGCAGCGGCTTCCGACACACTGGATAAATACGATTTCTTTCGGAGCTTTTCCGTCGGAAAGGCGCTCCAGATGTCCTCCCGTCGGTCCTGCCGCATTCATGATACGCTCCAGCTCCAGAGATGTAATAACGTCTTTGCTCTGGCTGTACGCGTACTCGTCGTATCTGTCGAGCTTGATCATATCAAATCCCGTCGCCACTACAATCGCGCCGTACTTCTCTGTTACGATCTCGTCCTTCTGTTCATAGTCAATCGCGCCTGCCTGGCATACTTTTGAACAGATGCCGCATTTTCCAGTCTTGAACTTGATACATGCGTCGCGGTCGATAACCGGAACATTCGGAACCGCCTGGGCGAACGGGGTATAGATAGCGCTTCTTGTGCTTAAGCCGCGGTTGAACTCGCTGGGAGTTTTCTTGCTCGGACATTTTTCCTGACACAGCCCGCAGCCTGTACATTTATTCATATCCACACTTCTTGCCTTCTTGCGGATCTCAACTGTAAAGTCGCCCACAAAACCGGATACGCTTTCTACTTCACTGTATGTATAGATATTGATGAGCGGATGAGCGTTCACCTCTCCCATCTTCGGCGTCAGGATACAGGAAGAACAGTCAAGCGTCGGGAACGTCTTGTCAAGCTGTGACATTCTTCCTCCGATGCTCGGCGTCTTCTCCACGATGTCAACCGGATATCCCGCTTCGGCGATATCAAGAGCCGTCTGAATGCCCGCGATGCCGCCTCCGATCACAAGCGCTCTCTTCGTCACGCGGCTCTCGCCCGGCTGAAGCGGCGCGTCGAGATTTACTTTCGCGACTGCGGCGCGCATCAGGATTACCGCTTTTTCCGTCGCCTCGTCGATATTTTTATGGATCCAGGAACAGTGCTCGCGGATATTCGCGATTTCTACCATATACGGGTTGAGTCCCGCTTTCTCCGCCGCATTTCTGAACGTTGTCTCATGCATACGCGGGGAACATGAGCAGACAACAAGTCCTGTCAGATGTTTTTCTTTGATCGCTTTGTGGATCAGCTCCTGTCCGGCCTCAGAACACATATATGCGTAATCTTCAGCATGAACGACGCCCGGCTCATGGAGAGCCATCTCCACAACTTTCTTCACGTCTACCGTTGCAGCGATATTTGTTCCGCAGTGGCAGACAAATACTCCTATTCTCTGCACCTCTTATCACCTCCTGTATCTTCTGAACGCACTTACCAGCAGCTGCTGCGGTGTATCCGGATCAATCAGCTCCGGAATCTCGTCAGGTGTCAGATAATCCTGTCCCTTTTCACGCACAACAATCTGTCTTGCCGCGTCAATCAGTTTGCCCGGTTTCACATCGCGCGGACATCTCTCTATACACGCGAAGCAGGAAAGGCATTTCCAGAGGGATCTGGACTGAACAAGGGACTCTATGTCCTCGTTAATCACGTAGGAAACAAACTGGTGAGGTTTGATATCCATTTCATTATAGGAAGGACAGGAAGCGGAACATTTGCCGCACTTCATGCACTTCAGAGGATTAACTCCGCTGATTTCCTTAATCATCTCTGCGCGTTTCTGTTCTGTTTTCACTGTGCCTTCACCTCCTCTTTCACACCCAGCGCCTCTGCGAGGAGCTCTGTAAAATAGTATACCGGCAGATTGCCGCCGTTGTTTTTATTCAGATTGTACATACACAGAGGACAGGCCGTGATCAGCATATCAGCGCCGAATCCGGACGCGCTCTCCTCTATTTTTCTGCACATTTCTTTTGACATATCCTCTTCTTTCAGGGAAATGTAGCCGCCGCAGCACTCATTGCGGTAAGGGTAAATCACCGGTTCCGCGCCGATGGCCCGGATAAAATCTTCCATAATCTTCGGGTTTTCCGGGTTGTCAAAAGCAAGCAGTTTGCCCGGGCGAAGAAGGAGACAGCCGTAATAGGCTCCGATCTTCTTTCCTGTAAGCGGATTTACCACTTTTTTCTTTACTTCGTCAAATCCGACGCGGTCGCGAAGCACTTCAAGGAAATGAAGCACGGTCGTCTCTCCGTTATACGGCTCGTCCAGCGCCATGTAATTGTTGGCTCTTGTCCGGATGTCCTCCACATTTTTCATATCATCGTTCACACGTTTGATCACATGATGGCAGGCGGAACAGAGCGTAACCAGATCCTGGCCTTTTTCTTTTGCGTCATTGAGCGCACGGACGGAGGACAGTTTTGTGGCGATCTCGTCGCTGCCAAGCGGATAGACGCCGCCGCAGCACTGCCACTCGCTGATCTCTTCCAGTTCAAATCCCAGCACCTCTGCAGAAGCCCTTGCGTACTGATCCAGATCCTGAGCCTTGTTTTTCAGGGTGCAGCCGGGATAATAACTGTATTTCATAGTATTACCTCCTTGTCTGTCAGGCGGAAAATCAGGCCGCCTTGTCACTTAAATTTACCCCACGCGGAAACCGCTGTGGGGTTTATAAATTATATATCCAACTGAGCGATTACTTCTTTTAACTTATTTGCACTTGACTGGAGTTTTGCAACTTCCTCATCTGTCAGGCGCATCGGAACTTTGCCCTGAACTCCGTTCGGTCCAACCAGACACAGAACGCTTACACATACATCTTCAATTCCATACTCGCCGTGCATCAGAGATGATACAGTTGCCACAGAATCAGAAGCTGCCAGTACCATATTGCACAGCTGACATACTGCGATCGCAACTGCATAGAATGTAGCGCCTTTCTTTGCGATAACCTGTCCGCCTGATTTGTGAACGAACTCTTCCATCCCGTCTTTGTCCAGCTCTCCGAGGTCGATACCGTGAGCCTTCATTGACTCATAATAGTCGTCTACATTTACAGTAGCAATGGATGCGCCTGACCACGGAACGAAGGAGGAATCTCCGTGCTCACCTAACACGTATGCATGGATATTTTTCTGTGCCACGCCGAAATGCTCTGATAATCCTGAGCGGAGACGTGCTGTATCAAGAAGCGTACCGGAACCGATGATCTGGTTCTCCGGAAGTCCTGAAATCTTTGTGAATACATAGGTAAGAACATCTACCGGATTGCTGACGATAATATATTTTGCGTTCGGAGCTGTCTTTACGATCTCCGGTGTGATGGATTTGATAATATTTACGTTTGTCTGCGCAAGCTCAATTCTTGTCTGTCCCGGTTTACGGGCGATTCCGGAGGTAATGATAACAATATCAGAGTCTTTCGCATCCTCATAATCTCCTGCAATGATCGAGATCGGATTTCTGAAGCAGGTTCCCTGCTTGATATCCATGACTTCTCCCTCTGCTTTGTCTTTGTTGATATCGATCATAACGATCTCTGATGCGATATCTTCATATGAAAGTTTGTACGCGATTGTGGCTCCGACACTTCCGGCGCCGATGATTGTGATTTTACTGCTCATTTGTTCTCCACTTACCTTTCTTTTAAATTTTTCTCGCAATAAAAAAAGAAATCA
>CALWKB010000131.1 GCA_944381125.1 uncultured Mediterraneibacter sp.
GCGGTCGGCGGCTGCCCGAACAACTGCGTGAAACCGGATCTGAACGATCTGGGAATCATCGGCCAGAGAGTGCCTCAGATCGACCTGGAAAAATGCCGCGGCTGTAAAGTGTGCCAGATCGAGAACAACTGTCCGATTAAGGTTGCGAAGCTCGTGGACGGCAAGATCACGATTGACGAAAATGTATGCAATCACTGCGGAAGATGCGTGGGCAGATGTCCGTTCCACGCGATTGAAGATTACACGAACGGCTACCGGATTTATATCGGCGGACGCTGGGGCAAGAAAGTGGCGCATGGAAGATACCTGGACAAAGTCTTTACTGACAAAGAAGAAGTTCTCAACGTTGTCGAAAAGGCAATCCTTCTCTTCCGCGAACAGGGCGTTACAGGAGAACGTTTCGCGGATACGGTGAACAGACTCGGATTCGAAAATGTTCAGGCTCAGCTCCTTGCGGACGATCTTCTGGCAAGAAAAGAAGAAAATATCAAAGCGCAGAAACATATGAAAGGCGGAGCAACCTGCTGATCCGGCCGCCTTTGAAATGGGATTGGAATAATAGAAACCTGACAGCAGGCATTAAAATTTACAGCGGATTGTTCGAGCGTATGCGAGTTTCCGCTGTAAATTTTTGCTTTTAGCAGGCTGTCAGGTTTTGTAATTTTTCTTATCCCATAGAACGGAACCGGAATCCCCGCCCCGCATCTGCGAATACATGAGTCATTTTTTTGTAGTGGAATAAAAAAGGAAAAGATGTTATAATAACCCTATTGTAGTGAAATATATCTGCGGCACGGATTTTGAACGGGCGCGCCGCGCCGGGTTCAGGAGTACGGTGAGGGAAGGTATTATGAAGAAAACAAGAGAGAGAATGCGCTTAAAAGGGCAGCTCAGAATGTATATGCAGTGGCCTCTTATTATGACGGTTCTGCTGGCGGCTGTGAATATCTGGATATATGTGATTGACAGAAAAGCCGGAGTAATTATGTCGCTGTTCGTAATTGTTTATTTTGCTATTGCGGGCGCTTTGTACTTTTATAACCGATCTCTGCTTTTCGCGGATCTGGTTCAGTTTTCAGCTCAATATAAAGGGGTCGAAAACAGACTTCTGAAAGAACTGGCTATTCCTTACGCGATTACGCTCGAGGATGGTCATATTCTTTGGAAAAACGACTGCTTTGCGGCGCTTATGGAAGGGCAGAAGCGGGAAAAATATCTTAACAGGATCATCCCTGAGATTCATCCCGGCATGTTTCCGAAAAATGATATGGAACATGTAGAGCTGGAAGTCAGTTTTAAAGACAGAGATTATCAGGTGGAGCTGCGCCGGGTGTCTGTGGAAGGATTCAGCGAGAAAGAGGAAGTTCTGCAGATCCCTGAAGAACAGGAATTTTTCATCGCGGTTTATATGAAAGACGTTACCGAGCTGAACGCGTATATCCGCGAAAATGAAGAGCAGCGCATGATTGCCGGTCTGATTTATATTGATAATTATGACGAAGTTATGGAAAGCGTGGAAGAAGTGCGGCAGTCGCTTCTTGTAGCGCTGATCGACCGAAAAATTAATAAATATATCGGCGACGTCGACGGCATCGTCAAGAAAATGGAGAAGGATAAGTACTTTGTGGTTATCCGCAAAGAAAGTTATAAAAAGATCAAGGAAGACAAGTTCTCCCTTCTTGAAGAAGTCAAACAGGTGAATATCGGAAACGCCCGTTCCGCGACGCTCAGCATCGGCCTGGGGCTCAATACGGCCACATACGCGCTGAGCTACCAGTATGCCCGCGTGGCAATTGACCTTGCGCTCGCAAGGGGAGGCGACCAGGCGGTAATCAAGGACTGCAACGGGATCACTTATTTCGGCGGGAAAAAAGAACAGACGGCCAAAAATACGCGTGTTAAGGCGCGTGTTAAGGCGGAAGCGCTCCGCGAGTTTATCGTTACCAGGGATCAGGTAATCGTAATGGGACATAAGATCGCGGATCCGGATTCTTTCGGCGCGTGCATGGGCATTTACCGGGCGGCCGTAAGTCTTGAGAAGAAAGCGCATATTGTTATCAATGAAGTGACGGGATCAGTCCGGCCGCTGTACGACGAGATTCTGGAGAGCCCGGCCTATGAGGACGACATTTTCCTTACGTCCGACCAGGCGCTTGATTACATCAATGATAATACAATGGTGATCGTAGTAGACACCAACAAGCCGCAGATGACGGAATGTCCGGAACTTCTGCGCCGGTCCCGCATGACCGCTGTACTGGACCATCACCGTCAGAGCAGTATGAGCATTGAAAACGCCGTGATTTCCTATGTAGAGCCATATTCTTCTTCTACATGCGAGATGGTTGCGGAAGTGCTGCAGTATATTGTGGATGACATTAAGTTCCCGTCGGTAGAGGCGGACTGTCTGTATGCGGGAATTATGATAGATACAAGAAACTTCATGAACAGGACGGGCGTGAGAACCTTTGAAGCGGCCGCATTTCTGAGAAGATGCGGAGCGGACATTACACGTGTGCGCAAAATGTTCCGGGATGATATCGAATCTTACCGGGCTAAAGCGGAAGCGGTGCGCATGGCCGAAGTTTACAGAAGCCAGTACGCCATAGCGCAGTGCCCGAGCGACATTGAAAGCCCCACTGTCCTTGCTGCTCAGGCGGCCAACGAACTTCTGGACATCAGCGGCATAAAGGCGTCTTTTGTGCTGACGGTATATGAGGGCAAGATATTCCTGAGCGCGCGCTCCATTGACGAAGTCAATGTACAGATCATTGCTGAAAAGCTGGGAGGCGGCGGGCATATCAATTCCGCCGGCGCGCAGTTTGACCATACGAATATCGATGAGGCGGTTAAAACGCTGAAACAGACGATTGACCAGATGATTAAGGAAGGAGATATATAAAAATGAAAGTGATTTTGCTTCAGGATGTAAAGTCCTTAGGAAAAAAGGGAGAAATCGTAAATGTAAACGACGGATATGCGAGAAATTTCATTCTCCCGAAAAAAATGGGCGTTGAGGCGACCGGCAGAAACCTGAACGATCTGAAACTTCAGAAAAATAACGAGAAAAAAGTGGCGCAGGAACAGCTGGAAGCGGCAAAAGCCCTTGCGGAAAAGCTGGGACAGGGAAAAGTGGAGCTCGCTATTAAGATGGGTGAAGGAGGCAGAGCATTTGGTTCTGTATCAAGCCGGGAAATAGCGGCGGCTGTTAAAGATCAGCTCGGCCTGGATGTGGATAAAAAGAAAATTCAGCTCAAAGAGACGATAAAGTCACTTGGCACTCATATTGTTGCGGTGAAGCTTCACCCGGAAGTGACGGCTGAACTGAAAGTAACTGTAAAGGAAGAGGCATAAGGAGAGTCATTCTTTATGGACATGGAAGCTGCAATGAAAAGAATACCGCCCCACAGCATCGAGGCAGAACAGGCCGTGCTGGGGGCGATGCTGATGAATAAGGAGGCTGTGACGGTAGCCTCCGAAATTATTTCCGGAGAAGATTTTTATCAGACAGCATATGGAATTCTCTTCGACGCTATGATCGAACTTTTTCATAAAGGGAAGCCGATTGATCTGATTACGCTTCAGGAGCATTTAAAAGAAAAAGATGTGCCTCCGGAAGTAAGCAGTATGGAATATGCCAGAGAACTTCTGGTCGGAACCCAGACTTCGGCAAATGTCAAATATTACGCGGAAATCGTAAGAGACAAAGCCGTTCTGCGCAGACTGATCAAAATAAACGAAGAGACAGCGAACGTATGCTACATGGAAAACCGGCCGCTGGATGAAATCCTTGATGAGACGGAGAAAAAGGTTTTCGAACTCGTTGAACACGGAAATTCACAGGAATATACACCGATCAGACAGGTCGTTCTGAATGCGCTGGATGTGATCGAAAGAGCGTCAAAAACAAAAGGAACCGTAACAGGTATTCCTACGGGATTTATTGATCTGGATTACAAACTCTCAGGACTTCAGAGATCGGATCTGGTTCTGATAGCCGCGAGGCCGTCTATGGGAAAGACCGCGTTCGTGCTTAACATTGCACAGCATGTTGCGTTCCGGCAGAACCTGTCCGTGGCGATCTTCAGTCTCGAGATGTCCAAGGAACAGTTGGTAAACCGTCTGTTTTCTCTCGAATCGCATGTGGACGCGCAGGTGCTGAGAACGGGAACGCTTTCAGACACAGACTGGGAAAAACTGATTGAAGGCGCCGGAACAATCGGAAATTCGAAGATGATTATAGACGATACATCAGGAATATCTATTTCCGAGATGCGTTCCAAGTGCAGAAAATATAAGCTGGAACTGGGACTCGATCTTGTTATTATCGACTATCTTCAGCTGATGAGCGCCGGAAGCGGAAGGCGAAACGAGAGCCGTCAGCAGGAAATTTCGGAAATTTCCCGTTCGCTGAAAGGTCTTGCCAGAGAACTGAATGTTCCGGTGATCGCGCTCTCGCAGCTCAGCCGTGCGGTAGAGCAGAGAACCGATAAAAGGCCGATGCTCTCTGATCTGCGTGAGTCCGGAGCTATTGAACAGGACGCGGATGTATGTATGTTTATCTACAGAGACGATTATTATAACCCGGATACGGAAGATAAAAATATAGCAGAAATCATTATCGCCAAACAGAGAAACGGTCCGATCGGAACGGTGCGTCTGGCGTGGATGCCGCAGTATACACGTTTTGGCAATGAACTGCGTCAGTAAGAAAGTGCAGGGGCACGGTACATTTCAAAAGGGGGCGGCCCCCTTTCGAAAGGCGCCGTGCCCTTATGTAAATATTTTTTTCAGCCTGAGAAGAGGGCCGGATTTTACAGACTCTTTCCGCGTGGCCTGCTGCTGGCGGATGAGGCAGTCAAGTTTGCGGAAATGTTCTTCCTGCTGGCGCTCTTTCGACTGCATCAGTCTGTCCATTTCATTCATCACATCCGCGGTTACAGCCTGACTGATATTTTTCTGCAGCACCTTGTTATTTTCAGTCATGACTTCAGTCAGAACTTCGCCGAGAAGAGAGCGCACCTGATCAAGCTGGCGGATCGGGATGACTACTTCAGATTCTCCGGAAGAGAATGATTCATTGCCGGGGCGGGACTGCGTCTCATTATGAATTTCATTCACCTTCGGCAAAACAGGCGAAGCTTTCTCAACTTTATCAGAATCTTTTCCTTCTTTCATCTTAAGGCGCGTTGCCTTCAGCTTTGGAATGAGAGGCTTCAGATCCTTCAGAAGCATCCCCTCATCTTTCAGTTTTTTGATACAGCAGAAAAGCTGAATATCATCTCTGGTATAATATCGGTGACCCATTTCCGTACGTCCGATCGTCAGGCCAAGTTCCTCTTCCCAGTATCTTAAAACATGGGATTCAACCTCTACCTGCTTGGCCGCTTCAGAAATCATAAATCTGACCTCACCCATTAATATTTATACCTCCTTGTCTCAACCTGTTCACATTATACCATACCCCGCTCCCGCCCCATCCCCAAATCGTTCGTCAAATTGCAACAAATCCACACATGCACAACCAGGAAGATATCCGGTGGAAAATGGGCTTGCATATTTTCCACCGGATATCTTCCTGGTTGTATATGGCGGACGCCATCAGCGAGAAGGGAGCGAAGCGGCCTTCGAGCTGGCATGTGTGGAAGGAAGCGGACGCCATCAGCGAGAAGAGAGCGGAGCGAGCTTCGAGCTGGCATGTATGGAAGGAAGCGCCCTCTCGCCGGCATGGAAAAAGCCGCCCATTTGAAATGGACGGCTTTGCTTGTGATCACTCGCGTTTTTATTATTACTCCGCTGAAATCGCACCTGTCGGACAGGCAGCTTCGCATGCTCCGCAATCTACGCATGCATCAGCATCAATTTCGTATTTGCCATCGCCTTCAGAGATAGCGCCTACCGGACATTCGCTTTCGCAGGAACCACAGCTTACGCATTCATCACTAATAACATGTGCCATTGTATGATCCTCCTTTTTATTTGTAAATTCGAAAGCGGACTGTCCGCTTTTCGTTATACCTATTTTAATACAATAGAAATAAATATACAAGAGATTTTCATGTTCAAAATCATGTACCTGAGAAAACCGCGCGGGAAAGGAGAAATGTCTGCGTTTCGGTGTTAAAGGCGGGGGAGCGGCGCCGTCTGTCAATAACTTTAGAAAATGTCACTTTTTTAGAGCAATATTAACTTTGGAAAATGTCACTTCTTAATTGATATGAACCCTATCACTTTCCGGTCATTTAAGGAAGACGATGATTGCTGGTTCCCCT
>CALWKB010000132.1 GCA_944381125.1 uncultured Mediterraneibacter sp.
GCCAGTTCATAGCCCGGCCCGGCTTTTTGCAGTATTTTCTCAAGTTGTTCCCGTGCCTTTTCCTCGCTGTCTACAATTACAATACGCATCTGCGTCTCCTTCCTTCTTAGTATGCCTGTCAGGCGGCATTCCCGTATATATTTTCCAGATATTTAAGAAATGGCTTAGCGTCCAGGCCGCCCCCTGTCAGGCGGCGGATCATCTCCCCTGCGGTCAGGCAGCAGCCGTGCCGCCAGATATTTTCTTCCATCCATTCTGTCACCGGCTGTATCCTGCCCCGGCGCATCTGCTCTTCCATATCTGGAATATCTCTTTTCACAGCCTCCAGTATCTGACCGTCATAAATATTCCCCAGGGCGTAGCTCTGAAAATAGCCGATATAATCTCCGGCCCAATGCATGTCCTGAAGCACGCCTTCCGTGTCATCAGCCGGCCGGATTCCAAGATATTCCTCATACTTGTCATTCCAGGCCTCCGCCATATCTTCCGCCGTCAGCTCTCCCGCGAAGTAATCTCTTTCCAGCTCAAACCGCAGAATCGCGTGCAGGCTGTATGTCACCTCATCCGCTGAAATTCTTCTCAGCGTAGGCTTCACCCTGTGGGTAAAGCTGTAAAACATTTCTTCCGGTATATCGCGGAACTCAGGTATCTCTTCCTGCAGCTGCGGGTAATAGTGTTCCCAGTACGCCCGGCTGCGGCCGATCATATTTTCAAAGAAACGGGCGTTTGCCTCATGGAATCCGCCTTCAATGCCTCCCCACATCCCGGCCGCCGCGACCTCGTCGCTGCTGCCTGCCGAGTACATGGCGTGCCCCGCCTCATGAAGACAGGTAAATATCAGATTGCTGCTGCCGCTTTTATACGTAGATACCCTGGCGTCTCTGGGACCCATAAATGACGTGAACCCGTGTACTACTCTGTCGTTGAATCCGCCTCTTTCCGGCCGGTATCCAAGCTCGCGCGCCAGTCTCTGCGCAAACGCGGCCATCCGGTCAGGCCTGCCTTCCGGCAGACGCTCATCCCTTGTCTCTTCAGCATAATCTTTCCGGCAGTCCCAGCGGTCCAGCAGACTTCGAAGTCCCTGTTTTAATATATCAAACTGTCCGGACACTTCTTTTACGGACAGCCCTTCGTCTGTCATGCTCACCAGAGTATCAAATGCCGGCATATCAGGATTTACCGCCAGCGCGATCTCCTTTTTCATATCAAACGCCTGCTTCATCCACGGCATGAAGATTTTATAGTCTTTTGCCTCCCGCGCCCTGTTCCACGCATTCATGCAGTCCGCCCGGATCAGATTATATCTGCGCAAAATATCTTCCGGCGTTCTTTCCGCTTCACGTCTGCGCAAGAGAAAAGTCCGGATCAGTCCTCTCTCGATTTCATTTTCAATCTCATCCGGAGATACGCCGGCCAGATACTCCCCGGCGCGGCGCGCGGCGTCTCCTTTGTAAAGAGCGTTCTTCTGCTCTCCGATAAACGCCGCCGTCTGCTGCCGGTACGCGGCGCCCTCCGGCGGCAGGGCTGACCACTGATCATATTCGAACAGTGATTCAATGCTTTTATAATACCTGAACTTGTAATTTAAGTCCATTATTGCCTGAAGAATTTCCTGAAAATTCATGCTGCGCCTCCTTTTTTATACAAATCTGCAACCGACATGTGCGGGTATTGCCTGCCTTCTTTCATCACAAATGCACAGTCCAGAAGAGCCTTGTCGTCTGTCAGCAGATCCCGGCGCCACCCCGCGATATCCGCCGCTTTTCCCGGCTCAATCGTTCCCGTCCTGTCGGAAATCCCCAGAATCCGGGCGTTCTCAGCCGTAGCGGCTCTTAATGCCCGGTATGGCGAAATGCCGTTCCTGAGCCATGCGGAATACTCTCTGCCGCACTCGTAATTCTGATATCCTACCACCAGATCCGTGCCGTATCCGAACCGCAGATTGCTTTCAAAAAGAAGCCTGCGGCTTTCCACCAGCCTCTCCCTGTAATGCCTCAGCTTTCTTTGGAATTCCGGCGATTTCTCCGCCAGCTTTTCTTCATCAAGAAGAACAATCTCATCGTACGGGCAGAGTGTCGGCACCACGTAAATATCTTTTTCTTCCAGCAGACGGATCGCGTCCCTGTCAATAAGCGAAGCATGCTCTATTCCGTCTATTCCCAGCCGGGCCAGAGTCGTAATCAGTTCCCCCGTATAAGCATGCGCCGTAACGGTCCGGTGAAGCGAATGCGCGGTATCGATAATCGCCTCCAGCTCTTCATCTGAAAGCTGTTTGTCCTCCGGCGAATCATTCGGCGTAAAGAAGCCGCCCGTAGCCATAATCTTGATAAAATCCGCGCCTGTCTTCACTTCATGGCGCACCGCATCCCGGAAAAATTCCGCGCCGCTTCCCATCGTCGGATACTGTTTTTCCAGAAACCGCGACAGCGCCGGATTGGATGCCACACTCTGGGACGGATCCCCGTGGCTTCCCGGCGTACAAAGGAAATGCGGCGCCACGATCATGCGCGCCCCCTGTATAAGTCCGGCGTCAATGGCCCGCTTTACATCCATGGAATAGTCCTCCCTGAACCACCCCACATGCCGTATTGTCGTAAATCCTCCCGCCAGCGCCTTCCGGGCGCACTCCGCGGCCGCCAGCGCCCGCATACCGTCCGAATAATATACAGTATCCTTCGGGATCTCTCTCCAGTCAAAAAAAGAAGCATGGACATGTGCGTCAATCATACCCGGAGTAACAGTCAGACCGGACAGATCAACAACCTCGCATCCCGCAGGCGACGCCGTATGCGTCCCGACCTCCAGTATTATTTTCCCTTTTATCAGAATCTCGCTCTTTCCACGTATCTCATCACAGGTTCCGTCGTACAGCTTTCCACATATCAGTTTTGTATAAGTACTCATTTTTTCTCTCCTGTCCGAAAAGGCTGCCGCATGCTTCCATGCCGCAGCCTTTTCCTGCATTTTACACTATTTTTTCCGTTACATAAATACTGAAGCTCCCGGGCCAAGCGGCAGATCAAATACGATCCACGCAATCACCTGCACAATCCACACAAGCAGGAACGCCACCGAATAAGGAAGCGTCATGGATATGATCGTTCCAATTCCGGTCTTCTTGTCATACTTCTGCGCCATACCGATCACAATCGGCAGATACGGATAAATCGGCGTCAGCGGGTTCGCTATGGAATCTCCGATCCGGTACACTACCTGAGCAAACTCCGGCGAATATCCGAGAAGCATAAACATCGGAACAAAAATCGGCGCGAAAATATACCACTTCGCAGTGCCGCTTGTCATAAAGAAGTTTACAAAGATCGTCAGAAGAATCACGCTGAGCACAAGCGGGATGCCTGTAAATCCCACATTCTGCAGGGCCTCCGAGGCATTAACCGCGATCACCGTGCCGAGATTCGTATAACTGAACATATTGATAAACTGAGCGATGACAAACACAAGCACTACATACCCGGTCAGGGATTTCAAAGAATCCGCCATCATTCCCGGCACATCTCCGCTTTTCTTAATCGTTCCAACCGTCTTTCCGTATACGACGCCCGCCAGGATAAAATAGATAATCAGTATCGGCACCAGCCCGTTAATAAACGGAGACTCAAGAATACTGCCGTCCTCTCCTCTCAGCAGCCCGTTTTTCGGAATCAGGCAGATAAGAAGAAGCACTATATAAATCAGTGTAAAAATGCCTGTATTTCTCAGGCCTTTCTTCTCGAGATCCGTAGCCGCCCGTTCCGCCGCTTTCTCCGCGCCCCTGTACTCGCCGAGCCGCGGCGTAATGATACGGTCATTGACAAATACGCCGACCGCCGTGAGCAGGAAGGTGGAAACAATCATAAAATACCAGTTAATGGCAGGAGTCAGCTTCACCGACGTGTCAACCAGATGCGCCGCTTCTTCCGTAACGCCGTAGAGAAGCGCGTCTGTCGCCGTAATCAGCACATTTGCCGTAAATCCCGCATTTGTAGCCGCGTATCCCGCAATCAGGCCGGCGATCGGGTGCTTGCCCATCGCCTGAAACGCTGTTGCCGCAAGCGCCGGGATAACGATGATGGAAGCTTCGGAAGCAATGCTTCCGTTAATGCCAAGGAACAAAACCGTAGCGCTCAGCGCCCACAGCGGTACTCCCAGAATCGCTCTCCGCATAAATGTATCCAGAAGTCCCGCTCCCTCCGCCAGGCCGATTGCCATCTGCATGGCGAGCACCAGCCCGAGCGGCGCAAATGTAGAGAAGTTTGTCAGCATATTCTCCACGATCCATACCAGTCCGTCACGGCTGATAATATTCTGAACCTCAACCAGCTCGCCAGTCGTCGGATTCACAGCCGATACGCCCATCAGTGACAGCACGGCGGACAGAAGCACAAGCGCCGCAATGATATACAGGAACAGAATAAACGGATGCGGCAGCATATTCCCGACCCGCTCGATGGTGCCGAGTATGCCGCCTTTCTTTTGTTCTTTACTCATAATTTCCTCTCATTCCTTTCCATAAACTTTAAATCCGCGTAAATATGACCGCAGTCATTTTTACTTTATTTTAATATACTGCCAAAAAAACCAATCCGTCAAGAAATTTTCTGATAAATTTCCGAAACCGCATCCCCGGCTGATCACGAATTTACGGCGCAAAAAAAGAGTTCCTCTCACAGAACTCTTTTCTTTCCTTATTCAGATTCCGCTCACGCAAGCCGAAATCCCCGCGCGGATACTTCGAGCGCCCACAGGCACTCCTCGGTCAGTTCCACATTGCCCCCGCTGCTGCACCACTCAAAAAATACAGACCTGATCCCTCTGAGGATCAGCATCGTCAGCGCTTCCGAATCAAATTCCCGGCGATATATCCCTGTCTCTTTTCCCTCTTCTATCAGTCCGGATATAATGCGGAACAGCGCCCTGTCCTCATTCAGCAGTCTCTTACCTTCCTTTCCCGCCTGCAGCTGTTTCGTATACAGCACCCGGATCAGATCCAGGCCGATCACGTCCTGCGTAAACCGGCACGCGGCTCTCACGATTTCCTTCATTCTTTGATCCACGCTCATTTCTTTCCCCATTGATGCTGCAACCTGGTCGTAATAATCATCATACTGCCGGAGCATTTCCGTAATAATTTCTGCCTTGGACTGAAAATAGATGTAGAATGTACCTTTCGCCATCCCTGCTTTCTTTACAATCTCGTCCACTGAAACATGATCGTACCCTTTCTCCCGGAACAGCTCTATCGCGCAGCTGTAAAGATACCGCCTGGTGCGGGCCCCTTTTGTCTCTTTTTCCATGCCCTGACGTCCTTTCCCAGTTATGCTGATAAAAGTATAAAAGACATGCATGGAAATGTAAAGCAATTTGAATCGGATGCCATATTACTTTATGCGTGCTGGTGAAGATATTTTTCTCTTGTTGCCATCCCGCCCCGGATGTGCCGCTCCGACTTGTTCGTATCCAGCACCTTGCGGGCCTCACGGGCAAGGGACGGGTTGATCTGGAGAAGACGGTCGGTGACGTCCTTGTGCACCGTACTCTTGCTGATCCGAAACTGCTTCGCAGTCTGCCTCACAGTCGCATTATTCTCTATAATATATACGGCAATCTCCACGGCCCGCTCCTCAATATAATCCT
>CALWKB010000133.1 GCA_944381125.1 uncultured Mediterraneibacter sp.
AGCGATCGCGGGGATGAAAGAACAGCCGCTTGTGTTCATTGTCTCCCAGCGCGCGGCGTCAATCTGGCACGCAGATCAGATACTGGTGCTGGACGACGGCAGGCTGGCCGGAAAGGGCACGCATGAGGAACTGCTGAAAAACTGCCCGGTTTATCAGGAAATCTATTATTCCCAGTTCCCGAAGGAGGCAGTGTCAAATGGCTGATCAGAAGAAAGTAAATAGTGAAGGAAAAAAAGCAAAACAGATAAAAACAATTAAAAAGGTGCTCCGCTATCTGGGAAAATACAGGATTTTTCTTGCGTTTTCCATTCTGCTGGCGGCGCTGAGCGTGGCGCTGACGCTCTATATCCCGAAGCTGACCGGACATGCGGTGGATTATATTGTATCAGAAGGGCAGGTGGATTTTCCGGCCGTGATCCGGGTGATGATCCAGATCGGAGTGTGCACGCTCGTCACGGCGCTTGCCCAGTGGCTTATGAATGTATGCAACAATAAAATGACATATCAGGTTGTGCGGGATATCCGGAACGAGGCGTTCCGCAGGATAGAAATTCTGCCGCTCAAATATATTGACGGCCGCCCCGCGGGAGATGTGGTCAGCCGGGTGATCGCGGACGTGGATCAGTTCGCGGACGGGCTGCTGATGGGATTTACCCAGTTCTTTACAGGCGTGGCTACGATAGCGGGTACATTCGGATTCATGCTGTCGGTAAATGTGGGCATTACTTTTGTTGTAGTGCTTATTACGCCGGTTTCATTTCTTGTGGCGGGATTCATCGCCAAAAAGACGTTTGACATGTTCCGTCTGCAGTCTGAGATCCGGGGCGAACAGACAGGGCTGATCGAGGAAATGGTCGGAAACCAGAAGATCGTCCGGATGTTCGGACGGGGCGGCGACGTGACGGAACAGTTTGACGAGATCAATGAACGGCTGAGAAGCAGCTCTCTGAGAGCGACGTTTTTCTCTTCAATTACAAACCCGTCTACAAGATTTGTAAACAGCCTTGTTTATACAGGAGTCGGCATCGCGGGAGCGTTCGCCGTAATCAACCGGGCGCTTACCGTGGGGCAGCTGTCCAGCTTCCTCAGCTACGCCAACCAGTATACGAAGCCTTTCAATGAAATCTCGGGAGTGGTGACAGAACTGCAGAACGCGATTGCCTGCGCCGGACGGATATTCGAGCTGATCGAGGAAGAGCCGCAGACTCCCGAGCCGGAAGACGCGGTACAGCTCAAAGATGTAAAAGGATATGTATCCGCGAAAGACGTATTCTTTTCTTATGTGCCCGGGCGGAAGCTGATCGAACATTTTAATCTCAGTGTAAAGCCGGGACAGAAAATTGCCATTGTAGGGCCGACGGGCTGCGGCAAGACGACGCTGATCAATCTGCTGATGCGTTTTTACGATGTGGATCAGGGAAGTCTTGAAGTGGACGGGACAGCCGTTGACCGGATGACAAGGCACAGCCTTCGGGCCGCCTACGGAATGGTGCTGCAGGATACATGGCTGAAGACCGGAACGATCCGGGAGAATATCGCCATGGGACGGCCGGACGCGGGAATGGATGAGATAATCGAGGCCGCGAAAGCGTCCCACATCCACAGCTTCATCATGCGCCTGCCGGAAGGATATGACACCCGCATCACAGAAGAGGGCGGCGGGATTTCCCAGGGGCAGAAGCAGCTCCTGTGCATTGCCCGGGTAATGCTGTGCCGGCCGCCGATGCTGATACTGGATGAGGCGACTTCCTCCATAGATACCAGGACAGAACTAAAGATACAGAATGCGTTCGCGCGTCTGATGGAAGGAAGGACTACATTTATCGTAGCCCACAGACTGTCCACCATCCGGGAAGCCGACCGGATCCTCGTGATGAAGGACGGAAAGATTATCGAGCAGGGGAAACACGACGAACTGCTGGAGCAGGACGGATTTTACAGAAAGCTGTATATGAGCCAGTTCGCCGAAACAGGCGGAGCCTCATGAAAATAAGCGCGGGGCGCGCCGCCCGGGCCGGAATCTGATTCGGAGAGAGAACGCGGAAAAACAAAAATAAAACAGAAAGATTTTGGAAAGGACCTGACCGCATGATGCGGGAAGGTTCTTTCTGTTTTACAAAATAGTATCACAGATTTTACATTATGATGATATTTCCGTTTCGGACGCTGTGATAAAATTACTCCGGTGCAACAAGAAATAACTTAAGGACTAAGGAGGATTCAGGAATGAAAAAGAGACGTGTGCGGGAATGGGCGCGGCGACTGCTCGCAGCGGGAATCTGTACCGCCATCGCGGCGGGAACTGTCCCGGCAGACCTTGTACATGCCGAAGGAAATCAGGCGGAAGACTCACAGGCAGGAAGTGCGCCGGAGGTAGTGGCGGACTGGAAATTCAGCGAAAGCGGAGTAGAGAGCGGAACAATCGCGGGGGGAGACCTTGTGATTGCCGACCAGAGCGGAAATGACAACGACCTGAAGATGCAGCTGTACACAGGAAAACAGCCTACGGAAGACAAAGAGGCGGCCGACTGGACGCAGTACCTCTCGTTTTCCGACGACAGCATGACCGGAGACGGTAGTATGGTATTTAACGGCGACAGCAGCAGCGCGGGAGCCGATTTTATCACCGTGGACGGAGCCGCCATCAACAGCGAAGAATTTGAAGACGGCTATACAATGGAATTTATTTATTATTTCCCGACAGACTGGACTGCCGCGGACCAGTGGATGAGTCTGATCGCGAGACAGGGCAGGGCGGACTCTGTGGGAGAATGGCAGCAGGGAACAATGTTTACCTCTGTATCAAACTGCAAGGAGATCCAGTTTATTACGGCAAATGCGGACGACAGTCACATGATGTCAAATGCCGCGTGGTCCGTAACAATGGATAAAGGCGGCGTGTGGTATCATATCGCCGTGACTTCCGACGGGCATGAGATCAGCACATATGTAAACGGATGCGAGGCGTTCCGGGATTATGTGTCTGACGAGATGACCGGCATGTACGCGGATCCGGAAGACGGACGCTTCCGCATCGGCTCCAGCTGGTGGCAGGAAGGCGGACAGACGCTGGATAAATTCCTCCAGGGAAGCCTGCAGGAAGTAAGGATATCCGAAGGATGCCTGGACAGAAGCCAGTGGCTCGTTGAAAATCCGGAGCAGTATCTCGGCGAGTACGGAAGCAACGAGGATTATACGCTGAAAAATGAGGACAACTACAATATCGTCCTGATTCCGGATACACAGAACACAGTGGAATACTGCGGGGACGTAATGGACGCGGCCATCGACGGCCTGATCGACACGGCAGACGAACTTAATGTCGAAGGCGTGATTCATCTGGGAGACGTAGTTGATGACAACAATGACGACGCGCAGTATGTGACGGCAAGAAATGTATTTTATCAGCTGCCGGACGCGGGGATCAAATTTCTCATACAGATGGGAAACCATGACGGCTGGGCAAGCGGCACGCACAACTATTACAACAGCTTTTCCGGAAAGAGCACAAGCTTTTTAAGAAGAGCGTCCTGGTACCTGACAAATTCACCGAACGGGGACGGAAACAGTTCTTACATGTTCGTCCGGGGCGGAAGCTA
>CALWKB010000134.1 GCA_944381125.1 uncultured Mediterraneibacter sp.
CTCTTCTTCCATGCTGTGCTCATTTGTGTAAATCTGATACTGAGTGACTACCCAGCAGATGAGAAGAAAGGTAAACGCCAGCAAAAATGTTGCGATAAACACGTCTTTCATAAAATCCTCTCCTCTCTGTTTTATATGATATAATTTTAGAACTTTTTGAGCTGTCAGTCAATATTTTCAGAAATTTTACTTTTAAAAAGTTTTTTATCAAACTTTACAGGCCTGCTTTTTTGCAAATGTCGGAAAGACAGCATTTATCACAGTGAGGAGCCGTTCTTGCCGTACACACATCCCTTCCATGATATACGAGTCTGTGGCAGAAATCGCTTCCTTCTTCGGGCGGAATAATTTTCCACAGAGCCATCTCTACTTTTTTCGGTTCTTTAATCCCGTCCACAAGTCCCATCCGGTTAACAAGCCTGATGCAGTGGGTGTCTGTAACTATAGCCGGTTTTCCAAACACGTCCCCCATGATAAGATTTGCGCTCTTGCGCCCCACGCCGGGGAGCCTGAGAAGGGCGTCAAAATCGTCCGGAACATTTCCCCCGTATTCGTCTCTCAGTATTTTCATGCAGGCGCTGATGTCCCGGGCTTTGCTTGCGCCAAGGCCGCATGGCCGTACAATAGCTTCAATGTCTTTGACATCCGCGCGGGCCAGCGAATCCACATCCGGATATTTTTCATAAAGTCCTTCCACAACTACATTTACCCTTGCGTCCGTACACTGGGCCGCAAGCCTGACACTTACAAGCAGTTTCCACGCCTGATCATAGTCAAGCGTGCAGCCCGCGTCAGGATATTCTTTTTTCAGTCTCTCTATAATTGCCAGCGCACGCTGTTTCTTCGTCATGTATACTCTCCTTTTATTCTTTTTCGCAATTCCGCTGTTTTGCAGAAAGCCGCCTTATAGCCCGGTCACTTTCTGCCGTTTATTATTTTTTTCAGTTCATCCATAGTTTCTTTAAATTTTCCGGACACAGCTGTCGGATTTCTTCTTATTATACGGGCGATACGCAGATGACGCCTGTCGGATCTCTGACTTATGGCCTGAAGTTCGCAACGGATGTTTTCCTTTATCTCAGCAAGATCTTTTTTCCATTTTTCCGCATACAGTCCGGCTTCCGCGGCCTCATGTAATTTATCCTGAAGCCGTCGGAGCTGTGCTTTACTTTTTTCAACTCTGCCAAGCAGTTCTTTCATATCGAGCGCTTCCCTGAATGCCGCGGCAAAGTCCGCTGCCGATCCCGCTGTAAGCACACACACAATTACGGCCGCAGCAGTCCGGGGAATCATAAATACCACCTCTTCAACAGGCGGGTGGAACACTTCCACCATCAGCACGGAAAAGCAGCCCCAGCACAGGGAAGCAGGCAGACAGATGTAACCGTTCAGGTTCAGTTTCTGATTGCTGTAATCCCAGTATTTCACATGGAACAGGCGCTCCATAACGGCTCCTGTAATATACTCCAGAACTGTGGCTCCCGCCATTCCCATCAGAAAAACAAGAACTATATTTTCGCGGACGCCCATTGTACACGCCAGAACCACAACCGCTCCCGAACCGTAAAGAGGAAGAAACGGCCCGTGCATAAATCCTCTGTTGACCGGCCGCCGTTCTTTTGCTGAAACATAACCGCTTTCCCATATCCATCCAATAAAACTGTATATGAAAAAGAACAGCATCCAGTGTAAAATATCATATTCCCGCATTTGCATTATCTCCCCTTTTACAATGCCTGCCCGGCCGCAATCCGGCGCCGTTCTCTTTACGGGCCGCCGTGGAAGCACCCACGGCGGCCCGTTCTGAATGGCAGTTATTTCTCTTTGTTTTTTCTTTCGATATCCATAATCAGATCAACCCGGCGCTGATGTCTGCCGCCTTCGAATTCCGTATTAAGCCATGTATCAACAATCATTTTAGCCAGTTCTGCGCCAACCACTCTTGCTCCGAAAGCAAGAATATTGCAGTCGTTATGCGCTCTGGACATCTTTGCCGTAAACGGCTCGCTGCACACGACCGCCCGGATTCCTTCTACTTTATTTGCAGCAAGAGAGATGCCCAGGCCGGTGCCGCAGATCAGTATGCCTTTTTCAACTTCTCCCGCCGCTACTGCCCGCGCCACTTTTTCTCCATATATCGGATAGTCGCAGCTTTCCGGTGAATTTGTGCCGTAATCAACTACTTCGTGTCCCTTTTCCTTCAGGGAATCAATAATTTCCGCTTTCAGCTCCAGCGCTGAATGATCGTTCCCTATACCGATCTTCATATTTCACTACCTCCGTATTCCGGTCAGGCCCCGGCGCTTTCCCGACAACTGAAGAGAAAATACCGGTCAGTCCGGCCTTATTTTCCGGCCGCGCCTCCATCCGTATCCGGCACGGTCCCTCTGTGAAATATCATAACAAATTACGCCTCTGAGCGCAATAAAAAGGACGTCCGTGAAGAAGGAAAGGATACATTTATTCCGGCGGCCTTTCCTCTCTTTTTTCCGCTTATATTCTGTTTACTGCTGCGCGTCAAGCATTTCTCTGATTATCTTTGTCACCGCCGCGGGATCCGCTTTTCCTTTCAGCGCGCGCATGGACTGTCCCATAATAGCGCCGAAAGCTTTCTGTCTGCCGCCTTTATAATCAGCCACCGCCCGAGGATTCTGCGCGATCACTTTCTCAACCGCTTCCCTCAGAGCGCCTTCGTCGCTGACACTCATAAGCCCCTGCTCTTCCACGTATTTTTCCGGATCTGCATTTTCTGCAAAAATGTGTTCAAATACTTTTTTAGCCACAGAACTGCTGATCGCGCCCTGATCAGACAGTTCGATCAGCTTTGCCAGATGTTCCGGCGAAAAGTCCAGTTCTTCCGGTTCCTTCCCTTTTTCTTTCATCAGACGGAACATTTCTCCCATCATCCAGTTGGACACTTTTTTCGGTTTGCCGCACAGCTGTACTGTTTTTTCAAAGATATCCGCGATTTTCCAGGATTCGGTAAGCAGTTCGGCGTCATAGCGCGGGATATCGAATTCCCTTGTGTATCTTTCTATTTTTTCCGGCCGCAGTTCCGGCTGACGCGCTTTGATCTCACTGATCCACTGATCGGAAATCACGACCGGCACCAGATCCGGTTCCGGAAAATATCTGTAGTCCCGCGCGTCTTCTTTGGAACGCATCGCATAGGAATGTTCCTTATTGTCGTCCCAGCGTCTTGTCTCCTGCACTACTTCTTTCCCGGCCTCCAGAAGTTCAATCTGACGCATCCTCTCACCTTCAATGGCATGGGCAATGGCTTTAAAAGAGTTCAGGTTTTTCATCTCCGTACGTGTACCGAATTCCTCCGTCCCTGCTCTGCGTACCGACAGGTTTACATCCGCCCGCATGGATCCTTCCTGCAGTTTGCAGTCCGACACGCCCAGATACTGGGCGATCATTCTCAGTTTTTCAAGGTATGCGATAACTTCATCCGCGGAGCGCATATCCGGTTCCGACACAATTTCCACAAGCGGAACTCCGCTTCGGTTATAGTCTACAAGGGAAGTGTCGTCCCACTCGTTGTGAACCAGTTTTCCGGCATCCTCCTCCATATGCATTTCATGAATACGGATTTTTTTTGTTCCGGACGGTGTTTCAATCTCCACGCACCCGTTTCGGGCAATCGGAAGATAAAGCTGCGAGATCTGGTAGTTCTGAGGATTATCCGGATAGAAGTAGTTTTTCCGGTCAAACCTGCACACCTGTGTAATGCGGCAGTTCGTGGCAATCCCAAGCGCTACGGCATATTCCACAACTTTTTTATTCAGCACCGGAAGAGCTCCCGGCATTCCCGTACAGACGGGACAGGTATGGATATTGGGCGCGCCGCCGAATTCGGTGCTGCATCCGCAGAAAATCTTTGTTTTTGTCGCCAGTTCGATATGGACTTCCAGTCCGATCACTGTCTCATATTGTCCGGTCATAGTCATTCCGCCTCCTTTGCCGCCGTATTTATATCCAGCACGACTTCCTCATACTGTTTTTCTGTCGCGCATTCATATGTGTATGCCGCCCGGATCAGCGTCTTTTCATCAAAAGGCTTTCCGATGAGCTGCATGCCTATCGGAAGACCTTCCCGGTTTTTCCCCACAGGCACGGTCATGCCCGGCAGGCCGGCAAGATTTACCGAAATTGTATAGATGTCTCCCAGATACATTTTCAGGGGATCGCCAAGGCTCTCGCCCAGTTTCGGCGCGACCGTCGGCGCGGTCGGGCCGAGGAGCAGATCGTATTTTTCAAACGCTTTGTCAAATTCTTTTTTAATCAGCGCTTTTGTCCTCAGCGCTTTCAGATAATACGCGTCGTAATACCCTGAACTGAGCACGAATGAGCCGAGCAGAATTCTTCGCTTTACTTCCGGTCCGAACCCTTCGGATCTTGTCTTCTTATACATATCATGCAGCCCGTCATAATCTTCGGCGCGGTATCCGTATTTCACACCGTCAAACCGTTCCAGGTTTGAGCTGGCTTCCGCCGCCGCAATGGTATAGTATGCAGGAATCGCGTATCTGACAAGCCCGAGATCGGCCATCTCTACTGCCGCTCCTCTTTTTTTCAGGACTGCCGCCGCTTCCATAACCGCCTGCCGCACTTCCGGATCGAGTCCTTCTCCCATATAATCCTTCGGTATTCCTATCCGGAGTCCTTTTACATCATCCACAAGAGCCCCGGTAAAATGGTAATCCGGCCGTTCTACAGAAGTGCTGTCCTTCGGGTCATGAGACGCAATCGCTTCTAAAAATGCCGCGCAGTCGGAAACATCTCTTGTGACCGGCCCGATCTGGTCCAGCGATGATCCATATGCGATCAGCCCGTACCGGGAAACGGTTCCGTAAGTCGGCTTCAGTCCGACTACTCCGCAGAAAGATCCCGGCTGTCTGATCGAGCCTCCGGTATCTGAACCCAGCGCTCCGAAGCATTCTCCCGCCGCCACCGCGGCACAGGAGCCGCCCGAAGAGCCTCCCGGCACATGTCCGGTATTGTGCGGATTTTTCGCAGGCCCGTAACAGGATGTTTCGGTAGTGCTTCCCATAGCGAATTCATCCATATTTGTCTTTCCCAGAATAACAACTCCTGCTTTCTGCAGGTTTTCCACTGCCTGCGCCGTGTATGCGGGCCGGAATCCCGACAGGATTCTGGAACTGCATGTAGTAAGTATTCCGTCCATGCACAGATTATCCTTAACTGCTGCCGGAACCCCTGCCAGCAGCCCGGTCATCCGCCCCGCGTCGATTTCCTCCTGAATAATCTCCGCCTGTCTGTACGCCCCCGCTTCATCTATCGTAACAAAGCTGTTTACTGCAGGCTCCGCTTCTTTTATCCGGTCAAGCGCCGCTTTCACGGCGTCTTTTACTTTTATTTCCCCGGCTTTTATTTTTGCCGACAACTCTAATGCTGTAAGTTTTAAAATTTCCATTCTTTCTGCCGCCTTCCTGTTGTAACCGGCCGTCCGTCATCTCTCTGTACGGAAAGCCTTTATCCGATTGTTCTTGGTACTTCAAAGCTGTCTTCCCTGCGCTTCGGCGCGTTGGCCAGAGCGCTTTCTCTTCCGTCCCCGTTTGTGACCACATCTTCCCGGAATACATTATTTACCGGGAAAACATGCGACATTGGCTCAACCCCGGATGTGTCCAGTTCATTCAAAATATCAATATAGTCCAGCATTTTTTCCATATCCGCCTTTGCGGCTTCTTTTTCCTCTTCGGACAATTTCAGTTTTGCAAGAATCCCCACATATTCAATCGTTTCGTCTGATATTTTATTTGCCATAATTTCATCTCCCTTTTTCATATCCGCCCGCTATGGCTCCAGTCTGCTCATATCTCTCGGGAACAATGTCGTTTCCCGCACGTTGTCGTCTCCGGTAAGCTTCATGGTCAGCCTTTCAAGACCGATTCCAAGTCCGCCATGCGGCGGCATACCGTACTTAAACGCACTCAGATACTGCTCCATGCCCTCTTCCGTCATTCCTCTCTGTTCCATTTTTTTCAGGAGGCTGTGATAATCATGAATCCTCTGCCCGCCTGTTGTGATTTCCATCCCTCTGAACAGGAGGTCAAAACTGAGCGTATATTTGCTGTCCTCCGGGTCATCCATAGCGTAAAAGGGCCGCTTCCTGGACGGATAATGTGTCACAAATACAAAATCCGCATCCCATTTTTCCTTTGCATACCTGCTGATAAGCACTTCCTCCTCCGGCTCCAGATCATAAGGGCTTCGTATTGCTCTTCCGTATTCTTCTGATACGAGACGTTTGATTTCGTCAAACCGGACCGCCGGAATCTGATCCGTCTTTGGCAGTTCCACTCCCAGGATCTGCAGCTGATCGCCGTATTCCCTCTCCAGAAGCTTCATCGTGTACTGAAGATACCCTGTCTCCATTGCCATTATGTCTTCAAAGCCGTCAATATAACCCATCTCAAAA
Source organism: uncultured Mediterraneibacter sp. (assembly GCA_944381125.1). GTDB lineage: Bacteria > Bacillota > Clostridia > Lachnospirales > Lachnospiraceae > Mediterraneibacter. The sequence goes on from CALWKB010000134.1 coordinate 6,449, forward strand.
TCGAGGCTTGTATATTCATTCAGGTGTCTTTTTGTGTTGTGCTTCTCCGCGCGGAATACCGGCGCGGTTTCAAATACCCGGTCAAAAACACCTGTCATCATCTGTTTATAAAACTGAGGGCTCTGCTGAAGGACCGCCGGTCTGTGAAAATAATCCAGCCGGAACAGGTTTGCTCCTCCTTCCGCGCTTTTAGCGCCGATCTTCGGTGTATGAATTTCCGTGAATCCCTGGCCGTACAGGAAATCACGAAATCCTCTCACGAGCCCCTCCTGAATCCGAAATCTTGCCCGTTCCCGGATATTGCGGAGAGAAACGGGACGGTAGTTGAGTTTGGCTTCCAGGGAAGTGTTCATTTTCCATTTTGCGACAGGCAGAGGCATGGGCGCTGCCGGCTCGCTTAAAATACGGATTTGCCTCAGGCGTATCTCAATCCCGTGAGGCGCCTTTTCAGCCCCGGAAACAATCCCTGTCACTTCTACCGACGCAGCCTCTTTGATGTCTTTGATTTCAAAATCCGACACGCCCTTCTCATACACGCACTGTATAAGGCCGTCTCTTCTGCGCAGAATTACAAAAGCCACTGTTCCCATATCCCGGATCGTGTGGACTGCCCCTCTTACTTTTACGCTTTTCCCTTTGCACTCCTCTTTACGCAGTTCTTCAAGTTCGAGACATTCTGATTTTTTTACTCCTTTTACCATTTCCATTTTTCCTTCTCCTTTCATCTGACTCGCCGCATTTTTGCGGCATACCGATATACCGCAGAGGTATATCAGATATGCATCCCGGAAAATGAAAAGTCCCGGGATACATCAGTATCCCGGGACGGAAATTATCAAGATAAAATCCGCGGTACCACCCGCATTGAACCAATCCGGCTCCGGCTGCAGACAAAAACAGCTTTTGTCCGCCGGGTCGCGGAATCCTCATCCTCCGGATGAGCCTGGTTCCCCTCTCTGCACAGTAACGGATGCATCTCCGTACCGCCCTACTTAAGTTCAGACGGTCAGCTCCCAAGTGTTCCCTTGGTTTCCTCCGCTGTCCGGCGCTCTCAGTCGGTGACGCCAACTTCCTGTCAGTTTCTGAAAACCAGAGTCTTGTTCATCGCCTTTGACTATTTCAACACCTGTCTGTTAAAATATGTTCTCAATATTAGCACAGCATTTCCGATATTGCAAGAACTTTTTTTCTTACTGCAGTTTTTGTCTGATCACTTCCACCGCCTTATCCAGCTGATTATCCGCATTCGGATTGTTTTTGTCATACTCATACTCCACTTCCACATCCGGCGTTACTCCTGTCCCGTTAATGCTCCTGCCGCTGGGCGTATAGTACTCCGCAATTGTCAGTTTCAGACACGTCCCGTCTCCCAGACTTATCAGCTGCTGAACCACGCCTTTTCCGTAGGTTGTCGTCCCGACTACCGTTCCGGTTCCATAATCCTGAACCGCTCCGCTGAATATCTCAGACGCGCTGGCGCTGTATCCGTTGACAAGCACTGCCAGCGGTTTCGTGAATTCATGGGCGCCGTCGCATGTAAGTTCTTCCGTATTTCCGTTTTTATCCTTTGTTGACATAATCGGCCCTTCCGGGAGCAGAAGTCTGAGCATGTCCGTTACCGTCTCTACATTTCCCCCCGGATTATTGCGCAGGTCAATAATCAGTCCGGACATATTTTTTGTTTCCAGTTCGTTCAGCGCTGTTTCAAACTGACCGTAAGTAACCTCGTCGAACTCGCTGACCGCTATATAGCCGATATTTCCGTCAAGCATCCTGCTGTCTACTGTCTGCACCTCGATTATATCCCGCACAACCGTCAGTTTTACTTCCGTCCCGTCTCTGAGAACGGTAAGCTCCACTTCCGTCCCCCGCTCTCCTTTGACATACGAGACCACTGTGTCGAGATCTTCTCCCTGAATATCTTTTCCGTCCACGCCGATCAGAATATCGTTCAGCTGCATCCCCGCCTTTTCGGCCGGGGAATCGCTGTAAATATTTGTCACGGTAACCGCTCCGTCCGCGTCCTGGCTCATGGCGACCCCGATTCCGCCGAATTCGCCGCTGGTCGATTCAAAAAGCTCCTGCGTTTCTTCTTTGTCGTAATACTCGGTGTACGGATCGCCCAGCGCTTCCGCATATCCCGCGTAAATTCCTTCAACCAGCTCTTCTCCGTCTATGTCATCCTCATACAGATAATACTGGCCGATCAGCTCGTCAATTACATCCAGCTTATTTTCAACACTCCTGACCGAGACGCCCGACGAGGCCAGACCGCTTCCCGGCAGCGTCTCCGACAAAAAAGTTTTTATTCCGAAAACCGCTGCCAGAATTACAACCGTCCCGACTGCGCCCGCCAGCACTCCGGAAAGAAAGGTTTCCCTTTTCTTTGTGCCCGTCCTGCTTTGTTTTTTTTCAATATCTGTTTTTGTATTCTCCATTATCCGTCTCTCCTCACATTTATTGCAGCCGCAAATATGAAAAGAAGACAAAGCAGACCTCTTCATCCACTTTGTCCTCCCCATTATCTTCATACGTATAATGTATTACAGAAAATTATTTGGAAATTCTTAAACTTTCAGATGTTTTCTCACGGTAAAGAAACTGCCGAGGAAACCGATGCCGATTCCCATAAGCAGACCCACCGGCAACAGATACCGGTATACGCTTCCAACCGGAAGGAAATCAATGATGTTCTGCAGAATGCTGAACTTATTCATTACATACTCTACCGCTTTCTCATACAGGAAATACAGCAGCGCAAGCGGTATCGCGGCTCCGAATATACCAATAATGAGGCCTTCCAGCACAAACGGCGAGCGGACAACAAAATCCTTTGCGCCGATGTATTTCATAATTGCGATTTCTTCTCTTCGCACCGTGATTCCCATTGTGACCGTATTGCTGATCAGGAAAATAGAAACCCCGAAGAGTATCGCGATAATCGCGATAGAAACATATGCGACCAGCATATTCACGCTTGAAAGCGTTTTTGCAACCACATCTGATTTATTAACTTCCCTCACTCCGTCCAGTCCCTGGGCAAATTCAACCAGGTCGTCCTGAGTGGAAGAAAGTGAACGGCTTCTGGCGATCAGATTGCCGCCGTCGTCCAGGGTTTTCATATAAACCTCATAGTTGTCGGAACTTGCAAGAGGGTTATCGTTTTTGAACCCTTCCGCCAGATCCGGGTTGTTTCCAAAATACTGCTTCTGGAACTCTTCCCACGCTTCTTCAGCCGAGACATAATTCACTCTGGCTACTCCTTCGTGCTCTTCCAGAGCATCGCCGATAGCCTCTTTCTGTTCATCTGTTGCTTCTTCTTCAAAAAAGACAGTTATGGCAACGCCTTCCTCCGCTGTCTTTATAATATACTGAAAGTTAATAATAATCGCGAAAAAAAGTCCAAACAGGAAGATACAAGCCGACATCGTCGCAACGGATGCGAGAGAAAACATCTTGTTCCTCCAGATATTTTTAACGCCCTGTTTTCCGACGTATCCTAAAGTACTAATCCTCATCTATATACCCACCTTTTTGTTCATCACTAACGATTACACCCTGTTTCATGGTTATAACCCGTTCATTCATCTCATTTACAATCTCCTGGTTATGAGTAACGACAACCACAGTCGTCCCCCTCTCGTTCGCCTCCTTCAGAAGGCTCATGATTTCCCAGGAATTTGTAGGATCCAGATTTCCCGTGGGCTCGTCGGCCAGCAATATGGCAGGTTCATTTACGATAGCTCTCGCTATCGCCACACGCTGCTGCTCACCGCCGGAGAGTTCCTTCGGAAATGACTTATATTTCTGCGCAAGTCCTACCAGCGAAAGCGCCGCAGGCACTTTCTTCTTGATCACTCTGGTCGGCGTCTCTGTCACGCGGAGAGCAAAAGCAATATTTTCATAGATATTTCTGTCTTTCAGCAGTCGGAAGTCCTGGAAGACAACGCCCAGTCCTCTTCTGTATTTTGCGATGTTCCGGTGCTTCATACGGTTCAGATTCTGTCCGTTTACAATGATCGTGCCTTCCGTCGGATTTAACTCCTTCATGATCAGACGGATCAGCGTCGATTTGCCCGATCCGCTGTCGCCAACGACGAAAACGAACTCTCCCCGTTCGATCCTTACGGATACTCCGTTCAGGGCCGCATGCCCCTTTGAGTACTCCTTCGTCACATTTCTTAATTCAATCATATGTTCCTCCTAATTATTCATACTCCTGCTCTGCCGTATGCAGAAACAATCCCGACACACGGTCTCCCGCGCAGCCCCTGCCGGATACAGATCAGTATTCCTGCGATTCCATGTATTTCATGTATTTTACAACCATAAGAGCGATCTTGAAAGTAATCGCGTCTTCAAATACACGCAAATCCAGGCCTGTACTTTTCTGAAGCTTGTCAAGCCTGTATACAAGAGTATTCCTGTGAATATAAAGCTGTCTGGATGTTTCTGACACATTGAGGCTGTTCTCAAAAAATTTGTTAATCGTCGTCAGTGTCTCTTCGTCAAAATCATCCGGAGATTTCCCCTCAAAAATCTCTTTGATAAACATCTTGCACAGCGGAATCGGAAGCTGATATATGAGGCGGCCGATTCCAAGCGTTGTAAATGCCACTATGTCTTTCTCATCAAAGAAGATCTTGCCCACGTCGAGAGCCAGTTTTGCTTCTTTGTAAGATTTGGAAACTTCTTTAATGTCGTTGACAATGGTTCCGTAGGCAATCCGGATCTGCTCTTCGCCCACTTCGCCGCGAAGCGTATCCAGCATATCCTTCGCCATCTTCTCCAGTTCCCTGTTGCCGTCTTTCTCCGTGAGTTCCTTTACGACAATAATGTTCTTCTCGTCGACTGCCGTAATAAAGTCCTTAGATTTTCCTCCGAGAAGCCCCCTCACATTTTCAAGAGCGGCATTATCTTTTTCGTGCGATGTTTCAATAATAAAGATAACACGTTTTACTTCTGTGTCAATATGTAATTTTTTTGCGCGGTTATAAATATCTACCAGAAGCAGGTTATCCAGCAGAAGATTTTTGATAAAATTATCTTTGTCAAATCTTTCCTTATAAGCCACAAGAAGGCTCTGGATCTGGAAAGCGGCAATCTTGCCGAGCATGTACACGTCTTCACTTTCTCCGTCTGCGAGGAGAACATATTCCAGCCTCTGTTCATCAAAGATTTTGAAAAACTGACATCCCTGAATCACCTGACTGTCCGCCGGAGATTCTACAAACGAGAGCACTGCCTCACTGTAGTCGTTTTCCGCGTCGAATGTTGCGGCCAGCTCCTTTCCTTCCGTGTCAAGCACGCAGAAGTCTATTCTTGAAATCCCCTTCAGCCCCTCTATAGTGTTCTGCAGTATCTGATTTGAAATCATACTTTTCTCCTCCACTCCTTCTGGGTTTTCTCATGTACATTTTTCACAAAATTTCACCCGCAAAAACATTTCTGTTTACATATTCATGTACTATATTAATGCAAAACAGCAAAAAAAGAAAGAGGAAATCCATCTTTTTTATGCATTTCCTCAAATCTTTTTCAAAAAATTCACAATGACACGGTTTATACATTGTTCACAAAACAAATATGCGCCGTATGAACAAGATCTGTCATTCTTCTTTATTCTGCTGTTCAACCCTGTACCAGAAAAGCTTTTTCTGGAGAAAATGCTTCAGCCGGCCCGCAGGCCTCTTTTTTTCGAACTTCCGGGCAAACATTACGCCGCATCCGAGCCATACGCTGACATTGATCAGCGCGCGGTTTCTGAAGATAAATTCTTCCTGATAAGGCGGCGGCAGTACGGACAGGATGCAGTCCGTCTCAGTGCCGTTAATATCATTAACGATATTTTCTTCCCCTGCTCCCTCCTGCCCGGGAATCGAATGTCCGCTGATACGGATGCCGCGGCTGTACCTTTTTATCAGTCCCTCCGCTTTCAGCAGTTCTTCCTCTGTCTGCGCAAGCACATAAATATTCCTGCGGTTCTTTTCAAGATATTTGATAAACAGCTTTAAAAAAGTACCGTCTTCCGTCTCTTTTATTTTTACTTTGTCACTGACTTCAGCAGCCTTCAGAATCTCAGCTTCTCCGGGCAGCAGAAGCGTCATTGAGCCGGCCATTTTTTTCCACTCTTCATCTTCCCTGTACTGCATCAGTGTACTCATAGATACTATTTCTATCGTATCGGGAGAATCATTGTCAAAAAACTGTATGGCGCGCTTCAGCGCTTCCTTGGCCGTTATGCAGTCAAGATCCAGATCAAGTATATTTATCTTCTCTTCCATAACAAATCACCTATTATCTTACCTGGCCGTACAATTGTACCAAAGCCGGCGGGTTTTGTAAAGACACCCTCATGCATGACGCCCGGTTCTTTTTCTCCTGGTAACCATGCCTCCGATTCTTCCCGTCTCCTTTGAAGTCAGAGATTTCCATCCCTGTTCCAGAACTTTGTCAAGCAGCCCCAGTTCTTCCGCGATCTCATATTTCATCATTTCTTCCGGCTCCAGGCTGTTCAGGTCGATCTTTTTTTCTTTTTTCTTAGCCACCGTACCCCTTCTTTCTGTTTTTCAGGAGTATTGCCGGAAGGAAATAAAAGTATTCACCCAAAACCGCTCTTTCCCTGCGCACGGCTGTAAGACTCATGCCGCGAAGCGATAATTTTCTTTAAAACAGCCTGTCAAATCTCTCCATTGCTTCTTTTGTCTTTTCATGCGTTCCAAACGAAGTCAGACGGAAGTAATTTTTCCCGTTGACTCCGAATCCTCCTCCCGGAGTTCCTACCACCTGAATATTTTCAAGAAGATAATCAAACAGCTCCCATGATTCCATACCGCCCGGGCATTTAAACCAGATATACGGAGAATTCACGCCGCCGGTAAACGGAATATCCTTTTTCTTCAGTGTTTCCGCGATTATGCGGGCATTTTCCATATAATATGAAATATTTTCCATACATTCTTTCATGCCTTCTTCCGTAAGCACCTGCGCAGCCGCATACTGAATAATATACGGCGTTCCGTTAAATTTTGTTGACTGTCTTCTGTTCCACATATCGTGAAGGCTCATCTGCCGTCCGTCAGACGCGGAAAATACCAGTTCTTCCGGAACAATTGTATATGAAAAACGAGTCCCCGTAAATCCTGCTGTTTTGGAGAGCGAGCAGAATTCTATCGCACATTTCTTTGCGCCTTCCACGGCATAGATACTGCGCGGAAGCTTCGGTTCAGAGACAAACGCCTCATAGGCGGAGTCAAAGAGGATCACAGCGTCGTTTTTCAGCGCGTATTCAACCCATTTCCTCAGCTGCTCTGTGTTGTAGCACGCGCCGGTGGGATTATTCGGGGAACACAGATAAATAATATCTGCTTTTACAGATTCATCCGGCATCGGAAGGAAATTATTTTCTTCTGTTCCGTTCATATATATAATCTGTTTTCCATCCATTGTATTTGTGTCAACATATACCGGGTAAACCGGGTCAGGCACAAGAATTACATTGTCCTTCGCAAACAGTTCGGTAATATTTCCGGTGTCGCTTTTTGCTCCGTCAGAAATAAAAACCGAATCCGGATCCACATTCACACCGTTTCTTCTATAATAGTCAGCCACTGCTTTCCGCACAAAGGCGTACCCCTGCTCCGGCCCGTACCCTTTAAATGTCTCCGGAACCGCCTGCTCGTCAGCCGCTTTGTGAAGCGCCTCGACAGCGCTCTTTGTCAGGGGCCGGGTCACGTCGCCGATGCCCAGTCGGATGATGCTTCCGGCTTTATCCGGATGCAGTTCTTCATATGCGCTGACTCTGCGCGCAATTTCGGCAAAAAGATAACTGTCCTGTACGTTCAGATAATTTTCATTTAATTTTGGCATTTTTATCTTCCTTTCTTTCCAGATTCGCTCGTGGTTTACGCGCGGGACAAAGACCGGTCTTTCAAAAATACTTCCGCCCCCGCCGCGCCGGTTTATGCATCAGAAAAAAGCGGGATGTCCCCGCCATGCCGCCCCGTTGCGGCATGGCGGGGCACAGGGGCCCGCTTCTTTTGACTGCTTTTTTATATTACCAGAAAATCAGAAATTTTTAAAGCCTTAGTTGTACAAAAACATCTCGCCGCCGCATCCGTTACATCTGCAGAAGTTTTACAACGATTACCGCTACAATGATGCAGTGAGCTACAAACATCACCGGAACCGAAATCACAAATTTCGCTTTTCTCGTTTTATGCCGGAACATAATCATTCCCGCAAGCGCTCCCAAAGAACCGCCTGCCAGCGTAAGCAGCAGGAGCGTGTGCTCCGGAATTCTCCATTTCCCCGCTTTTGCCTTCATTTTGTCCAGCCCGTACGCCGTCCATGTAACAACGTTAATAAACACCAGATAGTACCACAGAAATCTCATACCTCTATCTCCTCTCCCAGAGTAAATGAATAAATAATCTTTTCCTTTACGTGTTTTTCCGTCAGCTGTTCCAATGCCCGGGCGTAATAATCAAGCTGGGCATGATACTTTTCTTTCAGTTCTTCCGCCTGCTTTACATGATCTGTTTTGTAATCCAGCACCGTAAGGCCGTCCGGTTCCTCAAAATATACGTCGATAATTCCCTGAACCAGTATTGTCTCTGCAAAACCGACGCCGGGATAAATTTCCCCGGAAGGCACGCCCAGAACAAACGGCTGCTCCCGGTACAGGCGCTTTTCCGCCGCTGCTCTTGCCATACGCCGTCCGCTTTCGCATTGCAGAAACCGCAGAATATCAGCCGGGCGGATGCAGTCCGCCATTTCCTGCGTCAGCTTTCCTTCTTCCACAAATTTCTGCACCGCCAGACGCAGCTTCTCTTCATCATATGCGCACGTAAAATCAAGCAGTTCCAGAAGTTTGTGATAGGCGCTTCCGCGGGAAGCCCCGGTAAGTGTTTCTTCTTCAGCCAGGAAGCGGGGAATCAGCGGAATTACATCCGGCTCTGCATACATTTCCTCTCCCGCTTCCTCCCTGAGCGAAGTCCGTTTTTTCAGTTCGGAAACTGTGAATTTAAGTTTCATCTGTCCTTCCGCCGCCCACGGATATGTGTATTCCATCTGTTTTCTCAGCTGTTCGCCAAATTCCGGCGCGTAGCTTTTCGAACAGTCCCAGTGTTCCAGCATATCTCTGGCCAGAATATCCGCCGTTTTTTCAGCGTTCTGTTTCTGCGCCAGTTCTTTTGCTGTAAATACTCTGACATCCACCGGACACCCTGCCGGAATTGCGCCGTCCCGTCCGGAAAAAACTGCCGGCAGGATCCAGTCCAGATATGTTTTCGCCTTCTCCAGACGGTAAAGTTCAATTTTAGCCGGGTTTTCTTTCTCAGGGGCAGTCCCGGAATCTCTGAATTCTGAAATCTCCGGCAGATCGCACACCCCCGTCAGAATAAGCTTTTCTTTCGCTCTTGTCGCGGCCACGTAAAGAACTCTCATCTCCTCCGCGAGATTTTCCAGCACCGTCTCTTCCTGTATCATTTTCTTCAAAAATGTAGGCGCTTTTGTCCGCTGTTTCGGATCAATCACATCAAGTCCCGCCCCAAGTTCCGGATGCAGAATCACGCTTCCTCTTGTATCCTGCATATTA
>CALWKB010000135.1 GCA_944381125.1 uncultured Mediterraneibacter sp.
CGTTCCCGCAGACGCCGCGGAAGCGGCGTGCCCCTGGCGGCGCCCATTCAGAAAGGCGGACGTACGCTGTCGAGAATCTCCGGCTTTATTATCCGTCAGCTGTCTCTGATCCTGATTCTGGTCATCAGCACGTACGTGACATACACATTCTGGAGAGCGAGCGTACCCTACGGAGATATTTCAGAGTCAATCCGACAGCGCTCTTTTTCAAATACCCTGCTGGCCTATATATGCGTAATGTCAGTTTTTCTGTTTTTTGAACTGATATCTTTCTTCTGGTCCATGACAAAAGTAAAAGTAAGAGAAGCCGGCGAGGTCTGGAAAGAAGATGCGGGAAGAGGACTGACTTCCTTTATCCTTGTATTTGCCGCATCCTATCTCGCCTTTCTTTTTAACCGTTTTATTCCTTCGTCCCCGGACGTCCTGTACGGAATTAAGGGAGCGCTGCTTGTATACGGCTCCATGCACAACACTCTTTTCGGCCTGAGCGCCGCAGGAGTAATCTCATGTCTTATCCGCAGATATGCGTTAGGATGAACGGTCATGGCTTTTCTATTTTAATTTTCACAAGGGCGCCGGCCTGCCTTCGTAGATTATCTCTGTAACCGGCGCCCCTGTATCTTCCGATCTGCTGAAGCGTCCTTCCCATCTGAGCGGCCGTCTGAGAAGAAGACGCCCCATAGGCAAACAGGTTAAACGCGCAGCTGTTGCGGACCGCCTCCGCGCTGTAGAATGGGATGCCTGCTCTGGAACAGTAACGTTTCATCATACGGCTGATATACATAAGATTCAATCTGCGCCCGCTCCGGTTGTAAAACAGGCTGGGCCTTTCTTCTCTCTTACCCATATATTCTTTCAGTATTTCCCACAAGTCCTCCGGAATATAACAGGGTTCCTGCCGCCCCGCGGGGAAAACAAACACATCTTTCCCCTGATACATGAAATCCTCCGGTCCGTTCAGCGCCGCAATCTCCGTAGAAGACAAGCCTGCTCTGTACATAAGGGATAGAATGGCATAGCACATAATGTTATCCGAAGCAGCTCCCAGCAGCGCGTCCATATGTTCAACCGGAACCGATTTCGCAAGTCTGTCCTCTTTTTTCATATTTTTCAGATATGGATAAAAATAATCTTCGGCGCATACTTCTCCCTCTTCCTTCAGGAACCTGGCGAATGAGTGGAGCTCTCTGAATTTCTTAGTCACGGTCAGCGGACTGATCTCTCCTTTTTCAATTCTTTTTTCCATTCTGCGAAAATATCGTTCCACATCTTCTTTGTCCGTGCGTTCAAAAGACTTTCCCGTAAAGCAGCAGAATTCCGTAATATCCGACCGATAGGAAGCCTCTGTGACAGGACTTTTAAAACGGCCGCGGTATAAATTCCATAATTCGGTATTGACAAAATCGGGTTTATCGTTTTGACTCATCTGGCCACCTCCTCCCTCCTGGGTGAATCTTTCTCTTAAATGTTATAAGTATTATTCATACTATAACATTTTATGTTGTTAAAAACAAGCGGATGCAGATCCGAAATCAGAAAGGGACGCCAGCTTTATCCACTGACAGAAATCCCGGAAGGAACTGCCTTATATCAGTCCGTCCGGGATTTCGAAATCTCACATCATATCTTTTTATTTTCTTTCTTTTTTACAGGCTCAGTTTTCTCGCGAAATCGCTCATCGCCTCCGGGATGTCAATCTGCTGCGGACAGACGTCCCTGCAGCTTCCGCATCCGATGCACGCACTCGGAAGTTTTTCCTTCGGGTAAGACGATAAAGCCATCGGAGCGATGAATCCCCCTTCTGTAAAACTGTGTTCATTATAAAGCGCGAGCAGTTCCGGAATATCAAGCCCCTGCGGGCAGTGGCTTACGCAGTAGTGACATGCGGTACATGGCAGAATCTTCTTCTCAACCATCCCTTCTCCCACGGCAAACAGCGCGCTCATCTCCTCTTCGTTCAACGGACAGTCTTCTGAAAACGTCCGGATATTCTGCTGAAGCTGCTCCATGGATGACATGCCGGACAGAATCACAGTCACAGACGGAATTGTCTGAAGGAACCGAAATGCCCATGCCGGAATTTCCTCCTGCGGCCTGAGTTCTCTCAGAATCTTCTCTTCTTTCTCCGTCAGAGATGCAAGCCTGCCCCCGCGGAGAGGCTCCATAACCCATACCGGTATATTCCACCCGCTCAGAAGATCAACCTTTTCTTTGCCGCCCTGGAACTTCCAGTCCAGATAATTAAGCTGAAGCTGACAGAATTCCATATCTTTTCCGTACGCGTCAAGGAAACGTTTTATTACATCATAGCTTCCATGGGCGGAAAATCCCAGATGACGTATCCGTCCTGCTTTTTTCTGTCTGATCAGGTAATCATGGATTCCGTATTTCGGATCGAGATAAGCGTCAATGTTCATCTCGCAGACATTATGAAACAGATAAAAATCAAAATAATCCACGTTGCATTTTTTCAGCTGTTCTTCAAATATTTCTTCGACCCTGTCCATATTTGACAGATCATATCCCGGGAACTTATCTGCGAGGAAGAACTGATCCCTCGGGTATTTTCCGAGAGCCTTTCCTACCACGGTCTCGGAATTTCCATTATGATATCCCCATGCGGTATCATAATAGTTAATCCCGTGGGACATTGCGTAATCTATCATCTGCTCTGCGGTTTCTACATCAATTTCAGAGTCGTCCCCGCCAATCACCGGGAGACGCATGGCTCCCATGCCCAGCGCGGAAAGTTTTAAATCCTTAAAATCTCTGTAAACCATACTTTATTCCTTCTTTCTTTTTTGTTCGTCATCCAAAGGCAGATTTCTGCCGGCCTTTTTCCTCTGTTTCACACATTCTGTAAGCAGATATTCAATCTGTCCGTTTACTGAGCGAAAATCGTCTTCGGCCCAGGCTGCAATGGCGTCATAGAGTTTCGCTGAGAGTCTGAGCGGAATCTGCTTTTTCTTCTGCTCCGCCACTTTAGTAAAGGCTTCCCGAGTTTACAACCGGCTGTGCGTCGCGATTGCCGCACAGAACAACGAGAAGATTTGAAACCATGGCAGCCTTCCTCTCCTCATCCAGCTCTACAACTCCTTTTTCATTCAGGCGTTCCAGCGCCATCTCCACCATCCCGACAGCGCCGTCTACAATCATCTTGCGGGCGTCAATTACCGCCGAAGCCTGCTGCCGCTGCAGCATAACAGCCGCAATCTCCGGCGCGTAGGCCAGATATGTGATGCGCGCCTCGACAATCTCAAGTCCTGCTTCTTCCACCCGCTTCTGGATCTCGCTCCTGATCCGCGCGGCAACCACCTCGCTTGAACCTCTCAGGCTTCCCTCGTCCGCGATTCCGTCTCCGGTCGTATCAACATTCGGCGCCACGTCGTAGGGGTAAATGCGCACAATATTACGGAGCGCGGTATCGCACTGCAGAGACAGATATTCCTTGTAGTTATCCACGTTAAACACGGCTTTGGCCGTATCCACGACGCGCCACATTACGGCAATGCCGATTTCCACCGGATTTCCCAGACAGTCGTTGATTTTCTGCCGGTTGTTGTTCAATGTCATGATTTTCAGCGACAGTTTTTTCCTGCCCGGCACATTCACTTCGGCCTTCCCTGTGTTGAGCGCCAGTGAGAGCGCAGACTTCGCCGTTGTGTTGTCCACGTCGCCGCTCTGGTGAAGATGCGTGTCCGCCGCCGGATTTACCGCGGCGCAGAAAGGATTTACAAAATAATATCCGTCGCCTTTAAGGGTCCCCACATACTTTCCGAAAAGAGTCAGAACAAGCGCCTCCTGCGGCTCCAGGACTTTCAGGCCGCAGAACGGGATCCACCCGATGCACAGCCAGATAATACTGATGACCAGAATCACAGTGTTTTCGTCGACAGCCCCGTAAATACAGCCGCCGATGGCTGTAAAATAAAGCAGAAGCGTTATAATCAGGGCCGCCATACCATATTTTTTATTCAGAAGTATTTTTTCTTCCATGGCATATTCCTCCTTTATTGTTTATGATATCAAAATCATATCACTCTGATTCCATTTTGTAAAGCTTTTTTCAGAAATCCCCGCGGCTCATGCCCGGTTTCTCAATCCTCACCTTATACTCCATCAGACGCAGCAGATATTCCGGCACTCTGCGGTTGCCGAGTTCCCAGTCCTGAAATGTCCGGTAGGGGATCCCGAAATATTCTGAAAACTGTTTTTTGTTCATGCCTGTACTTTCTCTCAGACGGATCAGCTCGTCTTTTAATTCCATATTTTTTCCCTTTCTGTAATCCTGCGGAATTCCGATAAGCATATTTTAAAAGGCTCCCGTGAACTGCTTAAATCCACGAGAGCCCCTGATTTTACGCTATATCTTAGAATTT
>CALWKB010000136.1 GCA_944381125.1 uncultured Mediterraneibacter sp.
CTTGATGGAGTTCTTGTTCGCTCCGACTGTACCGTCAGCGCCAAGTCCCCAGAACTTACAGTTGATCGTTCCTTCCGGTGTTGTAACGAGCGGCTCGTCCGCTTTCAGTGACAGGTGTGTCACATCGTCCTCAATGCCGAGTGTGAATTTTGCTTTCTCATCATTGTGATATACAGCAACGATCTGAGCAGGAGTCGTATCCTTGGAACCAAGGCCGTAACGTCCTGTGTAGACCGGAACCGCGTCGAATTTGGAGCCTTTGAGAGCCGCAACAACATCCAGGTACAGCGGCTCGCCCATAGCGCCCGGCTCTTTTGTTCTGTCAAGAACGGAGATCTTCTTAACGGAATCCGGAATCGCGTCGATAAGCGCCTGCGCGCAGAACGGTCTGTACAGACGTACTTTAACAACGCCGACTTTCTCGCCTGCCTTCATCAGGTAGTCGATGGTCTCCTCAATTGTATCGCAGACAGAACCCATGGCAACGATTACGTGCTCAGCGTCCTCTGCTCCGTAGTAGTTGAACAGTTTGTAATCTGTTCCGATCTTCGCGTTGACTTTGTCCATGTAGTTCTGAACAATTCCCGGAAGAGCGTCATAGTACGGGTTGCAAGCCTCTCTTGCCTGGAAGAAGATATCCGGGTTCTGAGCGGAACCTCTCTGGCACGGATGATTCGGGTTCAGCGCATGTGCGCGGAACGCGTCGATAGCGTCCATATTTACCAGATCTTTCAGATCTTCGTAATCCCATGTCTCGATCTTCTGGATCTCGTGGGATGTACGGAATCCGTCGAAGAAGTTAATGAAAGGAAGTTTTCCTTCCAGCGCCGCGCAGTGTGCAACCGGTGTCAGGTCCATAACCTCCTGTACACTGGACTCACACAGCATAGCCGCGCCGGTCTGACGACAGGCGTAAACGTCTGAATGATCGCCAAAAATAGAAAGTGCGTGGCTTGCAAGAGCACGCGCGGATACATTAAATACGCCCGGCAGCTGCTCGCCTGCTACTTTATACAGGTTCGGAATCATAAGAAGAAGTCCCTGAGACGCTGTAAATGTCGTCGTAAGGGCTCCTGCTGACAGTGAACCGTGAACAGCGCCTGCCGCACCTGCTTCAGACTGCATCTCCACAACCTGTACTGTCTGTCCGAAGATATTTTCTCTTCCCTGAGTAGCCCACTCGTCAACGTGCTCAGGCATAACGGATGACGGTGTGATCGGGTAGATCGCTGCGACTTCTGTATATGCGTATGAGACGTGAGCAGCGGCCTGGTTACCGTCCATGGTCTTCATTTTTCTTGCCATTTTTTGTTCCTCCTTAAGAATTACATTGAAAAATACTTTCCGCGAAACAATGAGCCAGCCACAGGTGAAACACACACGTATCCGGCAAATGTCGCGAGAGCCGGGCATCCCGCACGGGTGCGGAACGCCCGGCTCACATATAGTTTTATTATATCGCCAAAAACGACAAAAGTCTATATGAGTCGGTTGGTTTTTTTGTATATTTTGAGGTGCAGAATGCCGGTTTGAAGAATATGTATTTCGGCCTTTGCTCGAAATCAAAACCAATCTGCATATAATTCTTCATATACTCCTGGCTGCCAAAACGACCATCCTGTGATTTCTAATGTGGGATACTCTTTACCGTTATTTATACTTGTTCGAAAAGCAAGTTCCTCATTATCTAAAGGCACTTCCAAATCAGTTATTTTATAGCTTGCATTAATCGCATTTCTTTTCTCATCATATGTATATTTTTCAAATTCTGCATGATAATCTTTATTTTGGTACATAATCACTTGTTTTCCTGCTGATCGAACACTTCTTTTAACATCTCCATCATCACTATAACCAGAAAATATCAAACTTTTCCCATCAGGCGAAATCTCTTTTATTTCAAAAACATAATCACCACCAAAAGATGAAACCCTTCCGTCATAGCTGCCCTCATATTTCCCTAAAACATTCTGAATCCTAAGTGAATATTCCTTTCCATTCTGATGATCGTCAATTATTCTCCAGCCGGTATCTGTATCATAATATTGACATATTAACTGGCCTGTATAACTGCTGTCAAAAAATGAAGACTCCTGTAAATTTTGCTCATAATCAATATACATTAAACCACTTTCACTATTAAAGTAACTGTCGGCATATTTGATTCCGTCTCCTGCCCATACAAATAATAGTTCTTTCATATCCGATTCATTCATACCCGAATGCATCTTGTTAACAGCAAATGCTGGATTTAAAGTTTCTTCTTTATTTATGATCCATCCCTGATCGTCAAAATAATCATAGACAACTGTGATTTCGGATGACATATCTGCATAATCGTCAACTGCGCTAATAACAATATCAGCAGTCCATTTTTTATCATCTTCAAACAATTGGCTTCTTACTATTTCTACGCTTTCAGCACACTCTATAGTTTTGCTTTGATAATTATCTAACAAATCCGAAAGAATATCGTCTTCTTCCGGCACATTTTTTATTCCACTGCATCCTATTAAATAAACGCCCGCAAAAGCAATTAACAATGCTGTTTTTATTTTTCCCATAGTTTTATCCATCATTTGTATCCTTTCCCACTACAGCTGTTTTAAATTACAATTTACACAACATGTCTCCTCCGTATTATGTACCAGTCCGCACCTGCACACCCAGCCACTTTCAAATTTCTGTTCTCTGCACACGGCATCTTTGCAGTTGTTCTGCTGTCTGTAGCTGTCCAGTTCAATGGAATTCATCCCGGAATCAACACTTACTCTATACAGGTCTTTTTTCTTCCCGTTTGGATCCTTCCTCTCTTTCAGAATTATTTTTATATCATTGATTTCATTAATTTCTAATGGTTTCCCGTCTAATACAATACGGTCTGTTTCTCCTTTGTTTATCCCA
>CALWKB010000137.1 GCA_944381125.1 uncultured Mediterraneibacter sp.
TCCTGAAAGCACTGGAGGCTCCGCTGTATCAGATCGCTGCAAACGCAGGTCTTGAAGGCGCGGTTATCGTAAACAAAGTAAAAGAGTCAGAGCCGGGAACCGGATTTGACGCTTACAAAGAAGCATATGTAGATATGGTAGAGGAAGGCATTCTTGATCCGGCTAAGGTAACAAGAAGCGCACTGCAGAACGCGACAAGCGTTGCATCTACACTGCTCACAACAGAGTCTGTAGTATCTACGATCAAAGAGCCCCAGCCGGCAGCACCGGCAGGCGGCGCAGGAATGGGTATGATGTAATCCGCATCCCCCGGGCTTTCGGCTCGGGGGAATTTTATGCCTCTGCAGAGTTAAGTCCGCAGTCATTGTAAAGCTGCTATCATTGGATAACGTACCGGATAGATGATTCTGACGCAGGGAAGATGCGTGAAGGTGAATCTGAGAGAATTGCTGAAAAACTTAGAGTACGAAAAAACGATGTTAAAGCAGAAATTGCCGCTGTCTGAGCGCTTATGCGCGAGTTCGGCAATTTCTGCTTTTGCATTTAATCGGATTTTCGTGCTCTTAGATTTTTCGGAATTCTCGAACTGAACCTGAACGCATCTTCCCTGCGCCAGAATCCATATATCAAGTGCGTTATCTATAATCTGATAAGCCCTGCTTATAAATGTACCTTAAAATAAATCAAGTTAAATTCGCTCCAACCGTACTGTAAAAGGTTGACATCTGTTTTAATTTTTTGTAGTATATCAGTTAAACATTTACATTAGCTTATAGTTGGATTCAAAAGAAAGAGAGGTCATTGTACATGGGAAAGATTATTGGCGAGGGAATTACATTTGATGACGTTCTGCTTGTTCCGGCATATTCTGAAGTGATTCCGAATGAAGTAGATCTGTCAACCTATCTGACGAAGAAGATTAAGCTTAATATTCCGATGATGAGCGCAGGAATGGATACAGTTACCGAGCACCGTATGGCAATTGCCATGGCACGCCAGGGCGGAATCGGAATCATTCATAAAAATATGACAATCGAGCAGCAGGCGGAAGAAGTTGACAAGGTGAAGAGATCAGAGAACGGAGTTATCACAGATCCGTTTTTCCTTTCACCGGAAAATACACTGGAAGATGCCAATAATCTTATGGCGAAATTCAGAATCTCCGGCGTGCCGGTTACAGAGGGACGCAAACTTGTAGGAATTATCACGAACCGTGACCTGAAATTTGAGGAAGACTTCTCTAAAAAAATAAAAGAATCCATGACATCCGAAGGGCTGATCACGGCAAAAGAGGGAATCACTCTTGACGAGGCGAAGAAGATTCTTGCAAAAGCAAGAAAGGAAAAGCTTCCGATTGTCGATGATGAGGGCAATCTGAAAGGACTTATTACAATCAAGGATATTGAAAAACAGATTAAATATCCGTTATCCGCAAAGGATTCACAGGGCCGGCTGCTCTGTGGCGCGGCGCTGGGCATCACGGCAAACTGTCTGGATCGCGCGGCTGAGCTTGTGAAAGCGAAAGTTGACGTTGTGGTAATGGATTCCGCACACGGTCATTCTGCGAACGTGCTCCGCACAATCCGCATGGTGAAGGAGAAATATCCGGATCTGCAGGTGATCGCAGGAAATGTTGCGACCGGCGAAGCTACAAAGGCGCTTATTGAGGCTGGCGTGGACGCTGTGAAGGTCGGCATCGGACCGGGATCCATCTGTACGACACGTGTTGTTGCCGGAATCGGTGTTCCGCAGATCTCAGCGGTTATGGACTGCTACGAGGTTGCAAAAGAGTACGGCGTGCCGATCATCGCTGACGGCGGTATCAAGTACTCCGGCGATATGACGAAGGCGATCGCGGCAGGCGCGAATGTATGTATGATGGGAAGCATCTTCGCGGGATGCGATGAGAGCCCGGGAACATTCGAGCTGTATCAGGGAAGAAAATACAAAGTATACCGCGGCATGGGATCCATCGCTGCCATGGAAAACGGCAGCAAGGACCGTTATTTCCAGGAAAATGCGAAGAAGCTTGTCCCGGAAGGCGTCGAGGGACGTGTGGCATACAAGGGTACGGTAGAAGATACTGTATTCCAGCTCATGGGAGGACTGCGTTCCGGTATGGGCTACTGCGGTACGCATAATATTGAAGAGTTGAAGGAGAACGGCAGATTCGTCAAGATCTCCGCCGCTGCATTAAGAGAGAGCCATCCGCATGATATCCACATCACAAAAGAGGCTCCGAACTACAGTGTGGACGAATAAAAAAGAATAAAACACGGCAAAAAAAGCGTTCCGCCCGGAAGAAAAATACTGGGCGGAACGTTTTTTCGCTGAGCTTAAAGAAAGATGTCAGCCTGTCTGTCGTTCTGGCAGACTTTTTTCAGTTTGCCTTCAGCTATGCGCATTTTCAGCGGACTGACGTTTCTTGCATACTGTTTGCAGATGCGGATGCATTTCATACATGAAATGCATTTTTTGGAATCTGTCTTTTTCGGGTCTTTAAGGGAAATCGCGCCCGCGGGACAGACTCTCGCGCATGAACCGCATTCTGTGCACCTGGAAGCATCGGTTTTAGGAGTGAAGGACGAAGAGGAGTATTTGCGGTATGGTGTATTCCCCGGAACATGGATATCAATCTGGTCAAATGATGCTTCTTTTTTTATCCTTCGGTTTAATTCTACGCCGAAGTCCGCGATAACTTTCATATCCTCCTTGTTCGGCCTCCGGGCGCCTATTGTCCGGACGATTGAGTGCTCCGTCGGAAACGCCGCGGCGCCGATCACTTTAAAACCGTGGGATTCCACAACGGTTTTCATTTCCAGAAGCGCATCCTCATAATCCCTGCATCCGTAGGTAACAATAAGAGCAGCGGGAGTATTCCTGCCGGTGATGTTTTCCAGGTATTCGGTAAACAGAGCGGGGACCCGGCCGCCGTAAACAGGCGCCGCGAAAAGCGTGAAATCAGTTTCATTAAATTTAAGCATGGGTTTCTTTGTTTTGTAAACAGAAAAATCAAAAGAGACGGATTTGAGTCCGAGATGCCGGGCCGTCTCCATAACAACCCGCCGCGTTGTCCCTGTCGGGCTGAAATATACCAGTTTAAGTTCATTAGTTTTCATAAAACAGGCCTCCTTTGTATGTAATGATATCATATTGTATGACGGATTACTATATCGGATGTGGGACGATTACCTGACAGTAACGTTCGCGCGGCAGGTAAAAACTATCAGTTGTAAAACGACTGTAAAAGGAGTATAATACTTCTATAAGTAAAGATAATTAACCTGAAATGTTCGACAACCCTGTAATTTTGAACCTACATTACTTTAAACGGGATTCCTATATTTCTGTAATATGTCAGGCCTCCGGTTTGTAGTGGAAGACAGAAAAGCAGATGCGGTCGCCCACCTAGCTGTGGCTAGGAGTCAAAATACGGGGAACGGCATTTTGGGGGAAATACTAATGATAAAGGCGGTCGTCCTGTACGGCCGCTTTTTCCATAAGCGAGTCTTGGAATATACCGGAGTGTTTTCAGAATGGAAAGAGGAAAAAGAATCCGAACACAGATATTAAGAATTTTTATAACTCTCACTTCGCATCATACAGGGGCGTATGCGGCTCAGGCGGCATATTTTTTTGTGCTTTCGCTGATCCCTATTTTCCTTCTGCTGCTGACTATGGTGCAGTTTACTCCGGTTACCATGAATGATGTGATGGAAGCGGTGCTGCAGGTGTTTCCGGAATCAGTGACTCCGATGATCCGGTCTATCGTAATCCAGGTATATACACAGTCGGGGACGGTGATTCCGGTTACAATTATTGTCGCGCTCTGGTCCGCCGGAAAAGGGGTGCTTTCCGTGACGTCCGGACTGAACTGTATTTACGCGAAGACAGAGACAAGAAATTACTTTTATCTCAGGATACGCGCTTCTTTTTATACGGTAATCTTCCTGCTGGCGATTATGCTTTCGCTTATCCTTTCGGTATTCGGAAACAGCATCAGCGTTATTCTGTATGAATATATGCCGTTTCTGAATAAAGTGGTAGACTTTATTATCCGGATCAGGACATTTGTGACCCTGGTTGTTCTGACCGTATTCTGGGATCTTGTGTATAAATTTCTGCCAAACAGAAAAAACAGAGCGAAAACAACTCTGCGCAGACAGCTGCCGGGAGCGGTCTTTACCGCCTGCGGATGGCTGCTTGTATCATTTGTGTTTTCTGTTTATCTGGATGTTTTTACCGGATTTACAAATATGTACGGCAGCCTGACGACGATTATCCTGATTCTGCTCTGGCTGTATGTGTGTATGTACATCATTCTTCTGGGAGGAGAAGTAAACGCCCTGCTTGAGCGGTTTCACGTGGGACAGCGGAGCGGAAGGGAATCAGAGAAGGACGAAAAAGCAGGGGAAAATCTTGACAAACAGAAAAGCTGTGATAGAATGGATAAAGGAATTTGACTAAATACCAGAAGTAAAAGCCCTGACCGTGCAAAGTAGGTTTCCGCTTCCTGTCAGAGAGAGAAGATCACCGGCTGAGAGTCTTCTTCAGTTCAGGCGGCTGCTGAATTTCCCACGCGAGCTGCGCTTTTGAAATGCGTTATGGAGCGAAGTAGAAAGCGACGTATGTTGTACGTTACACAAACATGAGTGTCTGCGGCCGGGCCGCAGGAATCAGGGTGGTACCGCGGGTTATCAGGCCTCGTCCCTTTTGAGGGACGGGGCTTTTCTAATGCATGGGAGGCGGAACCGCTTCCGGCGCGGCAGAACTGTATTTTACAGACAGGTTCTGTCCAAAGCGTACCTGAAATAAGAAAGGAGCAGCAGAAAAATGAAAGAAAAACTGGAACAGATTAAAGCAGAGGCAACCGCGCAGATCCAGGCGGCCGATATTCCGGAAAAGCTTAATGATGTGCGTGTGAAATTCCTCGGAAAGAAAGGCGAGCTGACGGCAGTCCTGAAAGGAATGAAAGACGTAGCTGCGGAAGACAGGCCGAAAGTGGGCCAGATGGTAAATGAAGCGAGAGCTGCCATTGAGGCTATGCTTGACGAAAGAAAAATAAAGATGGAAAAAGCGATCAGGGAACAGAAAATGAAAGAGGAAGTGATAGACGTTACTCTTCCATCCAAAAAGAACCTGATGGGACACAGACATCCGAATACGATCGCGCAGGAAGAAGTGGAAAGAATTTTCGTAGGAATGGGCTATGAAGTGGTGGAGGGTCCGGAAGTAGAGTACGATGAATACAACTTCGAGAAACTGAATATTCCGGCCGACCATCCGGCGAAAGACGAACAGGATACATTTTATGTCAATAAGGAAATTGTACTTCGTACGCAGACTTCTCCGGTACAGGCGCGTGTAATGGAGCAGGGCAGACTGCCGATCCGGATTATCTCTCCGGGACGCGTATTCCGTTCTGATGAAGTGGACGCTACGCATTCTCCGTCCTTCCATCAGATTGAAGGTCTTGTAATCGACAAAAACATTTCTTTTGCGGATCTGAAAGGAACGCTGGAAGTATTCGCCAAAGAACTGTTCGGACCGGAAACAAAAACAAAATTCAGGCCGCATCATTTCCCGTTCACAGAGCCGAGCGCTGAAGTGGATGTAAGCTGCTTCAAGTGCGGCGGAAAAGGATGCCGCTTCTGCAAAGGTTCCGGATGGATTGAGATTCTCGGCTGCGGAATGGTGCATCCGCATGTTCTTGAAATGTGCGGTATTGATCCGAAGGAGTATACAGGATTTGCGTTCGGAGTAGGTCTTGAGCGTATTGCTCTTCTGAAATATGAGATCGACGATATGCGCCTCCTCTACGAAAATGACATCCGCTTCCTGAAACAGTTTTAGTTAAACAATAACGGAGAAAATCAGGAAGAAACAGAGTTTATCATTTTTTTACAGAAAGGATTTTTGTTATGAATACTTCATTATCATGGATAAAGGCGTATGTTCCGGATCTCGACGTGACTGCCCAGGAATATACGGACGCAATGACGCTTTCCGGCACAAAAGTGGAAGGCTATGAAAAGATGGATGCTGATCTCGACAAGATCGTGATCGGCCGGATCGAAAAGATTGAGAAACATCCGGATGCCGACAAGCTTATTGTCTGCCAGGTAGATGTCGGCGGCGAGGTGATTCAGATCGTCACAGGCGCTCCGAATGTGAAGGAAGGGGACAAAGTGCCGGTTGTTCTGGACGGAGGACGCGTGGCGGGCGGCCATGAGCCGGGCCAGAAAGTAGAAGGCGGAATCAGGATTAAAAAAGGCAAACTGCGCGGAGTGGAAAGCTGCGGTATGATGTGTTCGATTGAGGAGCTGGGTTCCACGAAAGAAATGTATCCGGAAGCGCCGGAATACGGGATCTATATTTTCCCGGAGGACGCGCCGGTCGGAGCCAGCGCGATAGAAGAACTGGGACTTAACGACGCTGTATTTGAATATGAAATTACGTCGAACAGAGTGGACTGTTTCAGCGTCGTCGGCATTGCGAGAGAGGCCGCGGCAACGTTCCGGAAAGAATTCCACCCGCCTGTAGTAACGCCCACGGGAAATTCGGAAGACGTAAATGATTATATCCGTGTGACGGTCGAGAATACAGATCTCTGCCCGCGTTACTGTGCAAGAGCAGTGAAAAATATCAAAATCGGCCCGTCGCCGAAGTGGATGCAGAGAAGGCTTGCGTCTGTGGGAATCCGTCCGATTAACAATCTCGTTGATATTACAAACTATGTAATGGAAGAGTACGGACAGCCCATGCACGCGTATGATCTGGACACAATCGCGGATCGTCATATTGTCGTAAAAACAGCCCGGAACGGAGAAAAATTTACTACGCTGGACGGGCAGGAGCGTGAAATGGATGAAAACGTTCTTATGATCTGCGACGGCGAGAAAGCAATCGGAATCGCCGGCATCATGGGAGGAGAAAACTCCATGATTACCGATGATGTAAAAACAGTGCTTTTTGAGGCGGCCTGCTTTGACGGAGTCAATATCCGAAAGTCCAGCAAGAGGGTCGGCCTGCGTACAGAGGCATCCGCCAAGTTCGAGAAAGGGCTTGACCCGAATAACGCGCAGGCGGCGATTGACAGAGCATGCCAGCTTGTCGAGGAAATGGGCGCCGGAGAAGTTGTGGGAGGCATGGCCGATGTGTACGGGAAGAAAAAAGAGCCTGTGCGGGTGGCGTTTGACGCGGAGAAGATCAACGCCCTGCTTGGAACAGATATTTCTGAAGAAGAGATGCTCGGATATTTCCGCATGATCGGGCTGGAATATGATGAAGCGACAAAAGAAGTGATCGCTCCGACTTTTCGCCAGGATCTGCTCTGCCTGGCGGATCTGGCGGAAGAAGTGGCGAGATTTTACGGATATGACAATATTCCGACGACTCTTCCGAACGGAGAGGCCACAACAGGCAAGCTTTCATTTAAGCTCCGCATTGAACAGGTGGCGAGAGATATCGCGGAATTCTGCGGATTCAGTCAGGGTATGACATATTCTTTCGAAAGTCCGAAAGTATTTGACCGTCTGCTAATCCCGGAAGATTCTCCGCTGCGCAGAACAGTGCAGATCATGAACCCGCTCGGTGAAGATTACAGCATTATGCGTACTACATCTCTGAACGGTATGCTTACTTCACTTGCGACAAACTATAACAGGAGAAACAAAGACGTACGGCTGTATGAGCTGGGCAATATTTATCTGCCGAAATCTCTTCCGCTGACGGAACTTCCGGATGAACGTATGCAGTTTACTCTCGGCATGTACGGAGCCGGAGATTTCTTTACGATGAAAGGAGTCGTAGAGGAATTCTTTGAGAAAATCGGCATGAAGGAAAAAGAAGTTTATGATCCGAATTCCGGAAGACCGTATCTGCACCCGGGACGTCAGGCGGATATCATATATAAAGGCGACAGAATCGGCTTCCTCGGCGAAGTGCATCCGGAGGTGGCGGATACTTACGGCATCGGCGAGCGGGCGTATATCGCGGTGATCGATATGCCGGAAATTCTGAAATATGCCACATTTGACAGAAAATACACGGGAATCGCAAAATACCCGGCGGTTACAAGAGACATCAGTATGGTTGTGCCCAGAGAGATTCTCGCAGGCCAGATAGAAGACGTAATCGAGAAGAAAGGCGGCGCATATCTGGAGAGCTATCGTCTGTTCGACCTTTATGAAGGCGCGCAGATCAAAGAAGGATTTAAGTCCGTTGCATACTCCATTGTATTCCGGGCGAAAGACAAGACACTGTCGGATGCAGAAGTGACTGAGGCGATGAACCGTATTCTCAAAGGCCTTGAAGCGCTGGGGATTGAGCTCCGTAAATAACGGACTCTGTCATGCGGAATAAAAAGGAGAGACAGATGAAAAAGAAACAGATCATTGGTATTGTTGTGGCGGCTGTTATGTTTATCATAACCTGCGCGGCAAGTATGCTGACCAATGGCCTTATGAACAGAATATTCGACGGCGCGGCCGCCGAAATACTGACAGGAGGAGTGGAATTTTCCGCTCCTTCTCAGGCCTATGTCGGCATCGTCAGAGTTGAAGGAACGATTCAGGAACAGACGGACACAGGCCTTTTCGATACGGCTCAGGGATACCGTCATACAACTACGATGGAGTACATCGACCGGCTGGCGGCGGACGGAAACAACAGGGGGATCCTTCTCTATGTGGACTCTCCGGGAGGAACCGTCTATGAGTCCGAGGAGCTTTACGACAAGCTGATTGAATACAAAGAGACTACGGGCAATCCTGTCTGGTGCTATATGGCGCATTACGCGGCCTCGGGAGGTTATATGGCGTCTGTGGCCGCAGATCGGATTTTCGCGAATCAGAATACGACAACAGGATCTATTGGCGTAATCATGTCCGGATATGATCTGTCCGGCCTTTATGAAAAGCTTGGAATCCGGTATTTCAGCATTACAAGCGGTGAAAATAAAGACAGCAGCCAGATGACGGAGAGTCAGATGGAAATATATCAGACGCAGGTAGACGAGTGCTATGAACGGTTTGTACAGAAAGTGGCGGCCGGCCGGAGCATGACGGAAGATCAGGTGATAAGTCTTGCCGACGGAAGAACTTACACTGCGCAGCAGGCTCTGGATAACGGACTTATTGACGAAATCAGTTCGTACGAGGATATGTGCGGGCAGATGGCGTCGGAAACAGGTACGTCCGTATTATATGAACCGTCTGCAGAAGAGAGTCTGCTTGCGGCTCTGTTTGCAAAAGCGGAAAGTGTAATTCCGAAATCGGAAGCTCAGATACTCAAAGAAACCGCGGATGAAACAGAAAGCGGGGTGCTGATGTATTATGCAGAACAGTTGCAGTAAAGAATCTGTCGTTTACGCGGGATTCTGGGTCCGGTTCGCGGCGTTTCTGGCGGACGTCCTGATTGTGGGAGCTGTTCTGATTCCGGTACGTCTGTTCCTGTATGCGGCGTCTTCCGTATTTGTTATGACGGATGTAAATCCGCTGGATATAAAAGTCCTTTTTGACTATACATGGAAAGACATTATTCTTTATTTCGCAGGCGCCGCCTATTACGTCATATGTACGTACTGCGCGGGGACGACGGCAGGAAAATGGCTTTTTAATCTTCGGGTAATTCCGGCGGACGGACCGGAGGACGGAAAACTTCGATTTGTGGATGTGGCATACAGGGAAACGATCGGAAAATTCCTGAGCGGAGTTATTCTGAACGCAGGATATATTCTTGCCGGTCCGGACCGGGAAAAGAGAGCTCTTCACGATATGCTCTGTGACACAAGAGTGATTTACTCAAAACGGGTAAAAGCAGTTCCGGTACAGCCGGCTCCGCATGAGGGCCGGACAGCTGTCCGGGATGAGGATACAGTAGAAAGAGATTGAGGTTGACAGATATGAAACGTCAGGATTTTTATTATGATCTTCCGCAGGAACTGATTGCGCAGGATCCGCTGGAGGACCGTTCGTCTTCACGTCTCCTTGTTCTTGACAAAGGCACGGGAGAGACGCAGCATCATACTTTTCGGGAAATTGTCAGTTATCTGGAGCCGGAAGACTGTCTTGTAATCAATGACACAAAGGTTATCCCGGCCCGTCTGATCGGAGAAAAGGAAGAAACAGGGGCGAAGATCGAAGTGCTGCTTCTGAAAAGAGGACAGAACGATGTGTGGGAAACGCTGGTAAAGCCGGGAAGAAAGGCAAAGCCCGGGACAAGGATCAGCTTTGGCGCAGGACTTCTGAAGGGAGAAGTTATTGATGTGGTAGAGGAAGGAAACCGTCTGATCCGCTTTGAATATGACGGTATATTTGAGGAAATACTGGACCGGCTCGGACAGATGCCTCTTCCGCCGTATATTACCCATCAGCTGAAAGATAAAGACCGGTATAATACCGTATATGCCGCTCATGAAGGATCGGCGGCCGCTCCTACGGCTGGCCTGCATTTTACGCCGGAGCTGCTGGACGAAATCCGTGCAAAAGGCGTGGATATCGCAAAGGTAACTCTTCATGTGGGACTGGGCACATTTCGTCCGGTAAAGGCGGACGATGTGGAAAACCATCACATGCACTCGGAGTTTTATATGATTGATGAAGAGGCGGCGGAAAAAATCAACCGGGCGAAAGAAAGAGGCGGACGGGTGATCTGCGTCGGAACGACAAGCTGCCGTACGATTGAATCCGCGGCGGATGAGAACGGACGGCTGAAGGCATGTAGCGGCTGGACGGAGATATTTATTTATCCGGGATATACGTTTAAGATTCTGGACGGACTTATTACAAATTTCCACCTGCCGGAATCGACGCTGATTATGCTGGTGTCCGCGCTGGCCGGAAGGGAGCATGTGCTGGCGGCGTATGAGGAGGCCGTCAGAGAAAGGTACAGATTCTTCAGCTTCGGAGACGCGATGCTGATTATTTAACTGAAGCTGGTCTACGCGACCAGCTTTTTTCGTTTTGCGAGAAACCAGCTGATTCCCAGAAGATCCGCGAGAAACCAGCCGATTGGCACAGACCACCATATGCCCGCTGCTCCGAAGAAAGGAAGGGCGGAGAGGGCGTAAGCCAGGGCGACCCGGGTGCCAAGGGACATGACTGTAAGTACAACAGACATTCCGGGTCTGCCCAGGGCGCGGTACAGGCCGTAGAGGAGAAACAGAATGCCGATCAGCGCATAGAATGTTCCTTCGATCCGCAGATAACGGACTCCTTCAGCAATAACGGCGGTTTCTCCGGCATTTATGAACAGCGACATCAGCGGTTCCGCAAAAATGAAAACCGCCAGAGAGACTGCCAGGCTGAAACTGACAGAAGTAAGGACGGCGGTGCGGATCCCTTTTCTGATCCGCTCCGTTTTTCCGGCGCCGAAATTCTGGGCGATAAAAATAGAAAAGGCGTTGCCAAAGTCCTGTACCGGGAGGTAGGCAAAGGCGTCGATTTTTACGGCCGCCGCAAATGAGGCCATGACGGTAGTTCCGAAACTGTTGACCAGCCCCTGGACGGCAAGAATTCCAAGATTCATAATGGACTGCTGCAGGCAGGTCAGCCCGGAAAAACTCAGGATTTCCTTTATGCGGGACAGACGCAGCCGCGCCTTTTTGTCTCTGCGCAGCAGATGGGGGAATTTAAACCACGTATAAACCGCGATCCCGATACCGGAAACATACTGAGAGATTACAGTCGCCCAGGCCGCGCCTGCGACGCCGTAATTCAGCACCGCCACAAACCACAGGTCAAGGACAATATTGAGTCCTGCGGAAACGGCGAGGAAGGCGAGAGGCACAATGGAATTTCCCAGCGAGCGCAGCAGCGATGCAAAAAAGTTATAGAGAAAAATACCGGTCAGCCCCGAAAATATAACAAGAAGATAATCCTTCATCATTCCCACAAGCTGGTCCGGAATGCGTAAAAACCAGATGATGCGGTTCATGCCGGCAAATACGAGGATATTGAGAATAACCGTAACGATTCCGAGAAGAGTGAAAGAAGCAAGTATTCCTTCTTTCAGCGCGATATTGTTTTTCTGACCGAAGCGGATAGAGAAAACGGTTCCGCTGCCCATTGCAAGTCCGAGCAGGATGGAGGTCAGAAATGTCATCAGAGAGAATGCGGATCCCACGGCGGCAAGGGCGTTTTCTCCGAGAAACCGTCCCACGATTAATGTGTCCGCAATATTATAACACTGCTGCAGAAGGTCTCCCAGAATCATCGGTACGGCAAATCGCAGCATTGTTTTCATAACAGGTCCGTGTGTCAGTTCTTGTTCCATTTTATTCATCCAGGCTTTCTTTTCATAAGTTTATAATTAATATTCCAAAATATAGTAGTTCATATAAATTCAAATGTCAATCAGATGAAAGCGAAAGAAGAACATGTCCGCTTGACTGCTTTTTTCGGAGCATTGTATAATGGCAGAAGAAAAATTAAAGACATTAGATGGACTTCGGCCCGGAGAAAAGAGGACGGTTATGGACGGCAGAATTATTATTTTCAGCTTTACCCGCACGGGAACAGAACTGAACCGGAAATTGTGCGAAATAATGGGCGGCACGGGGAGAGTGTGCAGGGGATATACGGTGGAAAAGTATGCGGGGAATGAGATTTTCGCATTCCCCGGGGACAGGCAGAAACTGATTGCTGATAACTGGGGACGTGCGGCTTTTATTTTTATAGGCGCCGCCGGCATTGCAGTGCGGTATATCGCTCCGTCGGTAAAGGATAAATTTACAGACTCTCCGGTGCTTGTGATGGATGAAAAAGGGAGGTACGTGATTCCCCTGCTTTCCGGACATATTGGCGGGGCGGTGTCTCTTGCTGATGAAATCGGGCATAGAACCGGCGCGGTTCCGGTTCATACTACAGCTACGGATGTGCAGAGGAAATTTGCGGCGGACGTATTTGCGAAGAAAAACAGCCTGCTGATTACGGACCGGCAGAAAGCAAAAGAGATTTCGTCGGCCGTTCTGGATGGAGAAAAGATCGCATGCTATATAAAATATCCGGAATACAGCCTGCATGGAACGATCCCCGAAAACATCTCCATATGCAGAAGTATTTCGGAAGCGGAAGCGTACAGATACCGCATCATAATATCAGACGGACCGGAAAAAGAAGAAACAGATCCGTCTGTGCCGGGGAAAAATGACCGGATGAAAGGAGGGACGCTCCTGCTGAAGCCGAAAAACATAACGGCAGGAATCGGATGCAGAAAAGGGATCAGCCCGGCGCTTCTTGAAGAAGGGCTGGAACGGATTCTGAAGGAGAACGGGCTTGAGCCCGGACAGGTAGAGCGGATTGCGAGCATCAGTCTGAAAAAAGACGAGCGGGCGCTGACGGAATATTCCGGGAAATACAGAATTCCGTTTCTTACATATACAGCGGAAGAACTCGCCGGCGTCCGGCGCGTCACTTCCACATCGGAATTCGTAAAAAGCATAACAGGCGTGGATAATGTGTGCGAAAGAGCTGCTCTTCTCGGATGCAAAAACGGAATACTGATACAGGGAAAATGCATTGAAAACGGAATGACTGCGGCGCTGGCAAGGCGGCCGCTTGAAATCCACTTCTGACAGCCGGACGGAAAAAAAGGAAGCTCCTTTTCAGGGATGCTTCCTTTTTAATATAGAAAAGGTTCGGTCAGAATTCTGACTGAAGCGAGTCATATCCGGTTTCTTTCGTCCGGATTTTCATGGCGCTGCGGATTTCGTAGCTGAAGATTTTACCGTCGCCCACTTCGTTTGTAAATGCGGCTTCCTGAATGGCGGTTATAACTTTTTTCTCCCATTCTTCGGAAGATACCACGATTTCAAATTTGATCTTCGGCTGAAGGAAAATATCAACTTCGGAACCGCGGACAACTTCTTTGTATCCGCGCTGCGCTCCGCACCCCATTACCTGGGACACGGTGATGCCGTTGACCTGTATTTTGCTGAGAGCGTCTTTGACATCCTCAAACTTTTCTTCTCTGACGATTGCTTCTACTTTAATTAACATATCCTGTTCCTCCTGGATTTACCATTGATTTATCTGAAAAAACTGTGGATCAGTCAAAACCGTTGAAGGACGGGTAAGCGTTCTCTCCATGCTGCGTTACGTCAAGGCCGGTAAGCTCATCTTTTTCGTCAACGCGAAGCTTTGTGAAAATACGGATGACGCCGATGCAGATCAGAGAGCCGGCGACAGCGACCGCAATTGTTACGAGAATACTGATTATCTGGGCGGTAAAAAGTTTTGTATCGCCGAATACAAGCCCGTCCCACCGGGCAACGGAGTTAATGGAGCTCTGTCCGAACAGTCCGGTTGCGATGCCGCCCCAGATGCCTCCGATGCCGTGGCATCCGAATGCGTCCAGCGCGTCGTCCACTTTCAGTTTGTGTTTGATGAAATTCATCATAAAGTAGCAGATCGGGCTGACAAGAGCTCCGATAATAAATGCTGACCAGACCGGTACGAAACCTGCTCCCGGAGTGATTGCCACAAGACCGACAACAAGACCGGTGGACGCACCTACAAGAGTAGGTTTGCCGTCCTTGACTGTGTCAATCAGCATCCAGGAGAGCAGTGCTGCCGCGGCGGATATGGAGGTTGTCATAAATGCATGTGCTGCAAGACCGTCCGCCGCAAGTGCGCTTCCTGCGTTGAATCCGTACCATCCAAACCACAGAAGAGCGGCGCCGAGAACGACGAAAGGAATATTGTGAATGCGGTAAGAAGTCTTCTCATAGCCGCGTCTTCTGCCAAGATAAACAGCGAGTACAAGTGCGCTCACGCCGGAACTGATATGTACGACATTTCCTCCGGCAAAGTCAACAGAGCCGATCGATGCAAGGAATCCACCCTGTCCCCATACCATGTGAGCCATCGGGTAATAAACAATAACCGACCAGAGCGCGATGAAGGCGAACAGCGCTTTGAATTTCATTCTTCCGACGACGGCGCCTGTGATAAGCGCCGGCGTTATCATCGCGAACATCATCTGGAACGCGCAGTATACAAGATGAGGGATACTGTCGGAATAGGGGCCGGCGTCCCAACCCACGCCGTTTAATCCGAGCCATTCAAGACTTCCGATTATTCCGCCGTGGTCGCTGCCGAACGAAAGCGAGTATCCGAAAAGCGTCCACATAAATATTGACAGGCCCATGATCGACACGCAGGCCATCATAGTGTTTACTACATTTTTCCTTCTGACAAGTCCCCCGTAGAAGAAAGCAAGTCCGGGCGTCATAATAAATACAAGCGCCGAACAGATCATTATAAATCCTGTGTTTCCTGTGTTCATAAAATACCTCCCGTTTCCTGTAGAGCTAACAGATTTTCATGATTCCCCGGGTACTTTGTCACAAAAAAGAGTTAAACTGATTTGTGATAAAAGAAAAAGACGCCTGATTGGCGAGGGCGGTGTTTCCGCCTCATCATCAGACGTCTTTGTCTTTATGGGGCATAGTCTAGCAGATGGAAAATAAAAAATCAATAAGAAATCCGTAAAAAGTAAATATTTAGTCAAATATAAACAAAAATATTAAAAAAAATTAAAATAATCAGTTAAATTTACAGATTAAATGCTTCGTGATAAAATACTGAAGTCATTAACAGTGTAAATAACAAAAACAGGGCGCTGTATCGGGAGAATGAAATGAGAACAGACGGAAATACGCCCGGCATTCTGATATTTGCCGGGACAACGGAAGGCAGGCTGCTGGCGGAGTATGTCTCCGAAATTAATAAGAAGAATACAGGCGGTACAGGAAACGCCCCGGCATATCCGGCGCGCTGTTTTGTA
>CALWKB010000138.1 GCA_944381125.1 uncultured Mediterraneibacter sp.
ACATTTTCGCTCACCTCCATTCAAGTGTTTTTCTCTGCATTTTCTTCATCTTTTTTCTCCATCTAAAGTCAAAGTAAAAAGATGAAATAAGAAACGCGATTCCAAAAATCGCCGCAGCGCAAATTGCGTCCAGACTGAAACTTACCGTATAAATCCGTTCCTGAATATTCGTAATCTGCAGAGCGCCAAACGTCCATACAGTCAGAACAGCGAGCGCCGCTATCCTGACAATTACAGAAACAACGTTTTTAATATTACTGCTGCTTTTTACAGCGGCAGCTTCATAACGCCGTCTGTGTTTTTTCTTCCCCGCAGCCTGGCTGCTCCTGTTGTTCTCATCAACTTTTTTCTGAAAACTTCGGACGAATTCTTTTCTGTTTCCCGTCCGGAGACTTATAAGGTTCCCTCCGTCATCCTTATCTTTCAAGTATTTTTCCCATAACCTGTCCGCTTCACCGTCCGTGTAACAGACGATATTATCATCCTGCAAAATGATTCTTTCCACGGCTCTACCCCCGGAAAAGCCACCCGTTTCTATCGACGTATACGCATCCTTCTCCAGAAAATTCCATTCAAAGTCACGTGCTTCCGTAATCTTTCTTACATTAGTATTCCAGGATATGTATTTTCTGACCCGAACAGGCAGCATGTCGAGTTCCCGTATCAGATATGACATTGCCCGGGCTTCGGAATAGTCAGAAAACACATGAAATACCTGCGTATTCATCTCCCCTCCCGCATTCGAAATAACAGAAGAAAAATACGGCCTGCAGAGATTTTCCCCGGATACGCCCGTCTGACCCTGCCTGCTCTGCCTGTTGCCTTTTACCCGGATTTTTACGCGGATCTGGTTCCAGTCCGCAATCTCCTCCTGCATCCTGTCCTCCGCCCGTCTGCAGTATTCCAGCTCAAAGATATATTCCGGATGCTTCATTAGTTCATCCGCCTCATCTGCTCCGAATAAATATCCGCTGGCAATCACCTGTCCTCTGCTTTCATGTGAATTCCCTTTGGGAACTGCGACCACATACAGCAACATAAACAATCCGTTTTCAAGTTCTGTAAAACGGATGCTTTTTCCGTCTGTTTCGCAGGCAAAATTCATATACCGTTCGCAGCCGCTCCGAACGGCGTTTTCTCTTCCCTGCACATATCCGTATCCTTTCTTCTCGCCCAGCTCTCTGTACAAAAACGGCAGTATACGCATCTTATCATCTCCTTTTTTTATAGTCATATAATCCAAGACATCCTAATATATATTCAAGCGGCAGAAAATTGCCCATCGCATTTTCATAGTAGAGAATATTTTCATCTGTCGGATCGGGCGTGCCGGATGATATTGCAAAATAAGCGACATTTTCTTTATTTTCGTCAACAACCGCTTTAATTTCCGGAGCAATTGTCCTGATAATTGATTTATCCACCAGCATATGCTTTGCTTTTTCATATACACCTGCTGATTCCGCCTGCCTGAGCTCTTTGAAATAATCTGATGTAAGAATGATATTGTCGCCGCTGCGCAATGTCCCTCCTCTTTCTTTGCAGATTTTTTCAAGCTTATCCATCTTTGTCATTACCACAGCGATCGGATGATCGTCTTCCGTGCTGAAGAAAATATCACTGAGCAATGGACTCACCTTTCCGACCTTTCTGTCGTCGATCATATAAATGATAGCGTCTGCCGCAAGAACTCTCTCCATATGGAACTGATAATCAGCTCCTCTGGATTTTATATCCTGTGTCAGAAGTTCTCCGGGCGTATCGCAGAGAAGAATTAACGCCTTTGCTTTTCCCTTCTTATCTGTTAAAAACAGTTCCTGAATCAGTCCGTTCCGTTCGTTCATCTGCGTGGTATTCAGTCTGATATGTCTGGAAAATACGCTTCTTGAACGAATAAATCGGGTTTTCTCATTTTTCCCGTTTTCAAAAATACATGAATTAGCCCATCCGCTCTTTCCCACTGAAGGCCTGCCCACTACCGCTATCGTGTACGTGGGAATAAACCCAGTAAAAGAACTGAGATATGTAATCTCTTTTTTTTCCCTGTAACAGTGGGGGCATACTCTTTTATCCGGCTGAATCGTAATCTCGTCCGTCTTTCCTTCGCGGACACACCTGACCGTGAATTTTATTGGAAGACCTTTATACATTTTCGGCCGTCCGACCAGAATAATATCTGCATTTGTATTACCCGGCACTTCTGTTTTGTAATGGCCGAGCGGATTTTTTACGAGTTCAAAAAATACGTTTTGCGAAGACAGGTAGTAACAAAACTCCTCGCTTTCTTTCATACAATGAGTGCAAATTGAAATTCCCGCTTTCTGCATAACAGATTCCCCCTTTTTATAAAAACATTACCTTCATGCATTTACTGTCACTAAACTTCCATACATACGACTCGCCCCGGTTAAGAATCCTGACGCTTCCGTCCGGAAGCAGCAGCGCCATTTTATGTTCAGCCTTGTCATATTCCACCTTCATTCGCTCTCCAGGTCTGCGTATCAGCTTGTCCAGACGCCATTCGCGAACGACATTCATATCCTGAGATTCTTCCCTGCCTTCGCACATAACTCTGCATACAGCCATTGTTTTTGCCTCGTGAATGAGATTCCTGCCGTCCCCGGAATAAAGTCCTGATAATAAATACCATACTTTTCTCCACAACGAAAGCGACGGGTGTCTGTAGGTAGCGCCGCTTCTCCAGGATGAACCCGCTTTATCTTCACTTCCCAGAATTACAGAAGTGTTCTCAATCTGCCGTTTAAGCACCAATGCAGCAGCCGCCGCGGCAGC
>CALWKB010000139.1 GCA_944381125.1 uncultured Mediterraneibacter sp.
AGTAAAAATCTGTCGAACGATTCTGCTACCTGAAAGGTTCTAATCAATGTTATGATTTCATAGATTTAGTAGTGACTCAAAAATACCAGGAAGAGGAAGGGAGAACTACAGATTATGTCAGATAAGATCATTGAGAACAACCAGGTAACAGTTATCGGCGAGGTGGTATCAGAATTTACATACAGCCATGAGGTTTTCGGAGAGGGATTTTACATGGTTGATATTCTGGTAAAAAGACTGAGCAGTTCAAATGACAGGATTCCGGTTATGGTGTCCGAAAGGCTGATTGACGTGACAGAAGATTACAGAGGCGAATGCATTATGGTGTCCGGACAGTTCCGGTCTTACAACCGTCATGAGGAGCAGAAAAACCGTCTCGTTCTGTCTGTATTTGCGAGAGAAATTGAATTTATTGAAGAAGAGCCGGACGGAGCGAGGACAAACCATATTCTGCTGGAAGGCTACATGTGCAAAAGACCTGTTTACCGGAAAACGCCGCTTGGAAGGGAGATCGCGGATCTTCTGCTGGCGGTCAACCGGCCGTACGGAAAGTCGGATTATATTCCGTGTATATGCTGGGGAAGAAATGCCAGATACGCTTCAGGATTCGATGTGGGCGAACATGTAAGAGTTCTCGGGAGAATTCAGAGCAGAGAATATGTTAAAAAACTTTCCGAAACAGAGACAGAGACGCGGACCGCATATGAAGTATCCGTGAGCAAGCTGGAATGTCTTGAAGACTGAAGTCCGAAGGGCAGCATTGTATATTGAAGAAATGGATATCATATATTGAGATAAACTCTCAGATGTGATATCCTTTTTTTATAATTGGTGCTTGGAAGAGAGGAGAAAAGAAATGATAAAAATACTGATGCATGGCTGTAACGGAAAAATGGGACGAATGATTACGGAGATTGTAAAAAATGACGAGAATGCCGTTATTGCAGCAGGCGTGGACGCATATACGGAAGTGCAGAACGATTATCCGGTGTTTGATTCAATTGAGAAATGCGACGTGGACGCGGACGTGATCGTTGATTTTTCAAATTCGGCGGCAGTGGATAAGCTTCTTGACTACTGCGTGGAGAAGCAGATGCCGGTTGTGCTGTGTACTACAGGGCTTTCGGAAGAACAGCTGGAAAAGGTGAAAAAAGCGTCGGAAAAAACAGCGGTTCTGAAATCCGCCAACATGTCGATGGGGATTAATCTCCTGCTCAAGCTTCTGGCAGAGGCGGCAAAGGTTCTCGCGCCGGCAGGCTATGATATTGAGCTGGTGGAAAAACATCACAATCAGAAGCTGGACGCTCCAAGCGGCACCGCCCTTGCTCTGGCGGACTCCATCAATGGCGCCCTGGGAGAGAAGTACAGTTATGTATATGACAGAAGCCAGGTGAGACAGAAGAGAGATTCCCGTGAAATCGGCATTTCAGCGGTCAGAGGCGGAACAATCGTAGGCGAGCATGAAGTGCTTTTCGCAGGAACCGATGAAGTAATCGAATTTAAGCATACCGCATATTCCAGAAGCGTTTTCGCGAAGGGAGCCGTGGAAGCGGCCAAGTTCCTGGCGGGACAGAAACCGGGCATGTATGACATGGGAGATGTAATCCGTTTTTAATCGACAAGGAGGCCGAATATGAAAGAGCTGGAAAAGAAATATCTGGAAAGGCTGTCCGAACTTTATCCGACCATTGCCGCTGCTTCTACAGAAATAATAAACCGGCAGGCCATCTTAAACCTTCCGAAAGGAACCGAGCATTTTCTGACTGATATTCACGGAGAATACGAGGCGTTTTCACATGTCCTCAAGAATGGCTCCGGAGCGG
This sequence comes from uncultured Mediterraneibacter sp., assembly GCA_944381125.1. Lineage (GTDB taxonomy): Bacteria > Bacillota > Clostridia > Lachnospirales > Lachnospiraceae > Mediterraneibacter. Next base: position 1,824 of record CALWKB010000139.1, read on the forward strand.
TCAGAAAGAAAATAGACGAAGTTTTCGGCAATACAATGAGCGCCAGGGATAAAAGAACTCTGGCCACGCTGATTTATTATCCGAAGGCAAAGATGGATATAATAAAAGAGACGGAACCCAATATGGACGACTGGTACAGGGTTCATCTGTATCTGCTTATCGAAGTGAGCAAAAGAGCGGCAAGCAAGTACACCCGCTCAAAGGTCAGAAAAGCGCTCCCGAAGGATTTTGCCTATGTGATCGAGGAACTGATCACGGAGAAAGCGGAGGTCCGGGACAAAGAATCATATTATAATGAGATTATATCCACGATTATCCGGATCGGAAGGGCGGAAGAGTTTATTATTGCCATTTCCGAACTGATCCAGAGACTGGTGGTGGATCATCTCCACATAGTGGGCGACATTTACGACAGAGGCCCGGGCCCGCATATTATTATGGACAAGCTTATGGCGTATCATTCCCTGGACATACAGTGGGGCAACCACGATGTTGTGTGGATGGGCGCCGCCGCGGGACACAGGGGATGCATCGTCAATGTGATCCGCATCTGCGCGCGCTATGGCAACCTGGATATACTGGAAGACGGATACGGGATTAATCTTCTCCCGCTTGCCACTTATGCCATGCGTGTGTACGGGGACGATCCGTGCAGCTGTTTTAAGCTGAAATCCGCGGAATCATCTGAATCAGAAGAGATGCAGATGAATCTGAGAATTCATAAAGCGGTCTCTGTCCTGCAGTTTAAGATCGAAGGACAGATTATCCGGAGAAGACCGGAATTTCATCTTGAAGACCGGGCCATGCTTCATCGGATTGATTTTGAAAAGGGCACGATCACGCTGGAAGGAAAAGAATATCCTCTCCTCGACGTCAACTTCCCCACGGTGGATCCGGAAGATCCCTACCGGCTGACCCCTGAGGAGGAAGAGATTATGAACCGCCTTGAGCGGGCTTTCGCGCACTGCGGAAAGCTGCAGCAGCACATGCGGTTTCTGCTTACAAAGGGCGGTCTTTATAAAGTATATAACGACAATCTTCTTTATCACGGATGTGTGCCGCTCAATGAGGACGGCAGCCTGAAAAAAGTGGAAATATACGGGAAGACATACCAGGGAAAAGCGCTTTACGACGCGCTGGAAAGCTATGTGAGAAAAGGATTTTTCGCGCTGGAAGGAAAAGAGAGAGAAGCCGGAAAGGATATCATGTGGTACATCTGGCTCCATCCGGATTCCCCGCTTTTCGGTAAGAATAAAATGGCGACTTTCGAAAGGTTTTTCATTGCCGAACCGGAAACACATATCGAAAAGAAAAATCCTTATTATTCTCTGATCGAAAATGAAACGGTGGTCGACGGAATATTAAGGGAGTTCGGTCTTGATCCGGAGAAAGCCCATATTGTAAACGGCCATGTGCCGGTGAAGAGAAAAGACGGGGAGAGCCCGGTCAAGTGCAATGGAAAAGTGCTTGTAATTGACGGAGGATTTTCCAAGGCATATCAGAAAGAGACGGGAATTGCAGGATATACGCTGATGTTCCATTCCTACGGCCTGCGGCTCGTCGCGCTCGAACCCTTTGAATCTACAGAAGCAGCCATCGCGAAGGAAAATGATATTCATTCTGAAACAATGGTAGTACAGAGAGTGTACGACAGGTATCTTGTTGGAGATACGGACGCGGGAAGAGAACTGCGGGAACAGATCCGCGACCTCGAACGGCTGCTGGCGGCATACAGAAACGGCGAAATAACGGAAAAGATCTGAACGGGACACAGGAGGTACATATGGGGCAGAACGCAGAAAACAGGACAAATTATACGCAGGAAGAAGAAACGTCGGAGCCTCTGAAGATCTATCTCAAAGAGATCGGACAGATTCCGCTTCTTAACGAAGAGGAAGAAAAGGAACTCGGCAGGAAAAGCGCCATGGGAGATGAAGAGGCAAGGAGGCGCCTGGCGGAGGGCAACCTGAAGCTGGTAGTTTCTCTGGCAAAGCATTACACAGGCAGGGGCGTTCCCCTCGCGGATCTTATTCAGGAGGGAAACATGGGGCTGATGCATGCCGCTGAGAAATATGATTATCAGAAAGAAAACAGATTCTCCACATATGCCGCCTGGTGGATCAAAGAAGCCATGACAAGGGCTATCGACCAGCAGTCCAGGGAAATCCGGGTGCCGGTTCATGTCGCGGAAAACATGAAAAAAGTTCAGAAAGCCGCGGCGGAACTGCAGCAGACGCTGGGCAGGGAGGCGACGGCGGCCGAAATAGCCGAAAAGCTGGGAGACAAGTCTGAAGAAGATGTAAAAAACATTATTACTTATCTTCAGAATCCTGTTTCTCTTGAAACGCCCGTCGGAGAAAACGGCGAGGACAGTCTGGGCGACATGGTTGAAGATAAAAGAGAAGCCACTCCGGAAGAGGCGATGGCTCAGCTGGTACAGAAGGAAGAAGTGACAGAACTTCTGGAATCGCTAAGCGACAGAGAACGCCAGGTCATCCGGCTTCGTTACGGACTGGACGGAGGAAGAACTCATACGCTGGAGGAGATCGGCGAACAGTTAAATGTGACAAGAGAAAGAGTGCGGCAGATCGAGGCGAAAGCAATGGAAAAACTCCGCGCCAGCGCGAAAAAATAGAAAAATCCCCGTATAAATATTGAGAAAGTGCAGATAGTAAAAGCATTACAATATTTATGGAAGGGAGAGCATCTTATGAAAAACATGAAAAGAATTCTGCCGCTGGCAGTCTGCGTATTTATTCTCTGCGGAACGGCTGCCTGCGGCAGCGCGGATAATGCAGATAACGGCGCGGACCAGACAAAGCAGGATGCAGACAGCCGGGACGGCGAAAAGAATGATGCTGTGAATGACGCCACCGGCGGAAACGGAGTGCTTGACGATGCGGTGGAAGATGTGACCGACGGAGTGGATAAAGTAACGGACGATATAACAGACGGCGTTGACAGGGCGGCGGACGACCTGACCGAGGACAACGGGCCCCGGAAAGACGCAGAAGATTCAGACGGGGATAATTCCGGCAATGACGGGGATAAGACAGGCCGGGAAAACTCCGGAAGATAGCAGAGCGGATGGCCAGACGGATCACAGATCTGTTCTGGCTTTCTGTTATGTCGGCCGAAGAAGCCCCGGAAAGAAAGGAGCAGGATATGAAATTCAGACCATGTATCGATATTCATAACGGAAAGGTAAAACAAATTGTGGGAGGAAGTCTGCGGGATGAGGGCGACAGCGCGCTCACAAATTTTTCTTCGGAAAAAGGGGCGGCTTTTTATGCGCAGATGTACCGGAGAGACGGACTTGACGGCGGTCATATAATTCTTCTCAATCCCCCGTCATCAGAATATTTCGACGCTACAAGGCGTCAGGCGCTGGAAGCGCTGAAAGCCTGGCCGGGCGCGCTTCAGATCGGCGGCGGCATTACGGCGGAAAATGCCCGGGAATATCTGGAAGCGGGAGCGGGCCGTGTAATTGTTACTTCTTATGTCTTTTCCGGGGGCGTTTTTCAAAAAGAGAATCTGGAGAGACTTGTACATACTGTCGGCAGAGAGAAGCTTGTGCTGGACCTCAGCTGCCGGAAAAAAGAAGACGGTTATTATGTGGTGACGGATCGCTGGCAGAAGTTTACAAAGGTAAAAGTGACGCCTGCCGCTCTGGACGCTCTGGCCGGATACTGCAGCGAGTTCCTTATACACGGGGTGGATGTGGAAGGAAAAGGCGGCGGAATGGAGAAAGAGCTTGTCCGGATGCTGGGGGAATGGGACGGAATACCGGTCACTTACGCCGGGGGAATAGGTTCTCTTGCGGATCTGGACGAATTTGCCCGGATCTGCCGGGGAAAAGCAGACTTTACTGTCGGAAGCGCGCTTGATCTTTTCGGAGGAACGATCCCTTATGATACGGTAAAGAATTTCGGGCGGCAAAGAATTGGTTGAATTAGGCGCCGGATAGTGTTAGAATGGAAAACAGAGCGGCGTCCGAAGTAAAGAACGGCGCTGAAATTAGTATAAGGAGTTTATTGCTGAATATGGGTATTATAGAGAAAATTTTCGGAACCCACAGTGAAAATGAATTAAAGAGAATCTACCCGATTGTAGACCGGATAGAGGCGCTTGAGCCGGAGATGAAGGCGCTGTCGGATGAAGAACTGAAGGGAAAGACAAAAGAGTTCAAGGAGCGTCTTGAAGAAGGAGAGACACTGGACGACATCCTTCCCGAGGCATACGCGGCTGTCAGAGAGGCGGCTTACAGAAGTCTCGGCATGCGCCATTACAGGGTGCAGCTTATCGGCGGTATTATTCTCCACCAGGGAAGAATTGCCGAGATGAAGACCGGAGAGGGAAAAACGCTTGTATCCACGCTCCCGGCATATCTGAACGCGCTGGAAGGAAACGGGGTTCACATCGTAACGGTCAACGATTATCTGGCCAAACGTGACGCCGAGTGGATGGGAAAAGTACACGAATTCCTCGGGCTTACCGTAGGCGTTGTTTTAAACAGCATGGACAAAAACGAGCGGCGGGCGGCTTACGACTGCGATATTACTTATGTGACCAACAATGAACTTGGCTTTGACTACCTTCGTGACAATATGGTCATTTATAAGGAGCAGCTGGTTCAGAGAGGTCTTCATTTCGCCATCATCGACGAGGTCGATTCCGTTCTGATCGACGAGGCCAGAACACCTCTGATTATTTCCGGCCAGAGCGGCAAATCCACAAAGCTGTATGAAGCGTGCGATATACTTGCGCGCCAGCTGGAGCGCGGCGAAGCCAGCGGAGAATTTTCAAAAATGAATGCCATTATGGGCGAAGAGATTGAAGAGACCGGGGACTTTATCGTCAGCGAAAAGGAGAAAACGGTCAATCTGACAGAGGATGGCGTGAAGAAAGTAGAGAAATTCTTCCACATTGAAAACCTGGCTGATCCGGAGAATCTTGAAATTCAGCACAACATTATTCTCGCGCTGCGGGCGCACAATCTGATGTTCAGAGATCAGGATTATGTGGTTACCCAGGAAGGCGAGGTTATGATCGTCGATGAGTTTACCGGACGAATTATGCCAGGACGCCGTTATTCCGACGGACTGCATCAGGCGATCGAGGCGAAGGAGCACGTTAAAGTAAGAAGAGAAAGCAAAACTCTGGCTACGATTACATTCCAGAACCTCTTTAATAAATTTGACAAAAAGAGCGGTATGACCGGTACGGCTCTGACCGAGGAAAAGGAGTTCCGTGACATTTACGGCATGGATGTAGTGGAGATTCCCACGAATGTTCCGGTTCAGAGAAAAGATCTGGAAGACGCTGTATATAAGACAAAAGCGGAGAAGTACAGGGCGGTTGTCGAGGCGGTAAAAGAAGCCCATGCGACAGGCCAGCCGGTTCTGGTAGGTACAATTACGATTGAAGTGTCCGAACTTCTCAGCAAAATGCTCAAAAAAGAAGGCATTCCCCATAATGTGCTGAATGCCAAATATCATGAACAGGAAGCAGAGATTGTAGCGGACGCGGGCGTTCACGGGGCTGTGACCATCGCGACAAACATGGCCGGCCGAGGTACGGATATTAAGCTGGATGACGACGCGAGAAATGCGGGCGGCCTGAAGATAATCGGTACGGAGAGGCACGAGTCCCGCCGTATTGACAATCAGCTCCGCGGACGAAGCGGACGTCAGGGCGATCCGGGAGAGTCACGTTTCTACATTTCCCTGGAAGACGATCTGATGCGTCTGTTCGGCTCCGAACGTCTGATGGGCGTGTTCAACGCGCTGGGCGTCGCGGACGGCGAGCAGATCGAACATAAGATGCTCTCCGGAGCTATTGAAAAAGCTCAGAAGAAGATAGAGAGCAACAACTTCGGCATCCGTAAAAATCTTCTTGAATATGACCAGGTAATGAATGAACAGAGGGAGATTATTTACGGCGAGAGACGCCGCGTTCTCGACGGCGAAAGCATGCGCGATACGATTTACAATATGATTACGGAATATGTGGAGAATACGACGGACAAATTCGCGTCTCCCGAGGCGCACGCGGAAGAGTGGGATATCAAGGGACTTGCGCTGACGCTGCGCGATGAAATTCCGCAGATGGAAGTTCCCTCTGCCGATGAGTGCCGGGATATGCGCCAGAAAGAGCTGAAGCATCTGCTCAAAGAAAGAGCGGTCAAGGCATATGAGGCGAAAGAAGCAGAGTTCCCCGAGCCGGAGCAGCTTCGTGAAGTGGAGCGCGTCGTCCTGCTGAAGGTTATCGACGCAAGGTGGATGGATCATATTGACGACATGGAGCAGCTTCGTCAGGGCATCGGACTGCAGGCATACGGACAGAGAGATCCTCTTGTTGAGTACAAGATGACGGGATATGATATGTTCGGCGCAATGACAAACGCGATTGCGGAGACTACGATCCGTACGCTTTTCCATATCCGCGTGGAACAGAAAGTCGAGAGAGAAGAGGTCGCGAAGGTGACCGGAACAAATAAAGACGATTCCGCCGTGCGGGCGCCGAAGAAACGGGAAGAGAAGAAGGTATACCCGAATGATCCGTGTCCCTGCGGAAGCGGAAAGAAATATAAACAGTGCTGTGGAAGAAAGAGGTGATTAAGGTGGTTTTATTGGATGAACTGAAGTCCAGACTGGGCGCATACGAAGAACCGCTGAAAGATTTGAGGGATTCACTTTGACCTGGCGTCAAAGAAATTAAGAATCGAAGAA
>CALWKB010000140.1 GCA_944381125.1 uncultured Mediterraneibacter sp.
TTCCGCGCTGCTCATTGCTTCACGAAAAAAACCGCCGACCCCGCGGCTTCAATGTCCGCAAAATCAGCGATTTCCAAGTGCGCGATCAGGGGTTCGAACCCTGGACACCCTGATTAAGAGTCAGGTGCTCTGCCAGCTGAGCTAATCGCGCATTTTATGCGATTATGTTTTCTTTTTCGTAACGCAAGAGATATTATATATCAGTTTTTTACATAATGCAAGCAGTTTTTTTATTTTTTTTGTGTTTTCGCACTGCCGCATTCATGATCATGACAGCCGGCCGAATTGAGTATTCTGTATACGTCTTTAAAAGACGCCTGTATGCAAAGAAGTTTTCTGTTCAGCCCCGGTTTGCAGTATACCATTTCCCTGACACAGCGTTTCCAGCATTTTTTCTTTTTCATAAAATATTCACCCGGCCGTAATACATATATTGTATTATATGCCGGGCGTTTTCAAATGGTTCTTTTCTTTTTCGGAACCGACGCGTTTTTCTGTTTTATTTTCTTACCGCTATATATTTGTTTACCGGATTTCCTCTGGAGGAGAACTTTTCTTCATATTCTGTCATTATATTTCCCTGATTCATGGCTTCGTTATGATGCAGGTCAAATGTAAAGCATTTGAGGGTCCAGCCGGCTTCCTCCAGCTGCTCCAGCGAAAATCGGAACAGTTCTGTATTGTCCGTCTTAAATTCCAGCAAGCCTCCCTCGCACAGGATCTTTTCATAACGTGCCAGAAATTCTGCGGAAGTGAGCCGTCTTCTTGCGTGCCGGGCTTTCGGCCACGGATCCGAAAAGTTAAGATAAATTCCGGATACTTCATCTTTTGCGAATACATCCTCCACATTTCTGGCGTCCATACAGACAAACCGTACATTTTTCAATTCCCTGAATTCATCTGTATCAAACTTTTCCAGCGCGCGCAGGAGTACGCTGGAATACCGCTCTATTCCCACAAAATTTACGTCCGGATGTGCTTTCGCCATATTCAGGAGAAAACGTCCCTTTCCCATGCCTATTTCAATATAAATCGGATTCCTGCTGCCAAACACCTGCTGCCAGCAGCCTTTCTGATCCTCCGGTCTTTTTATTACAAAGCGGTGCTCCCTTATCACGCCTTCCGCCCTGGGTATGTTTCTCAGCCTCATAAGCCGTCCTCCTGTTATCGTTCTTTGTTCCATTGTTTTTTTATCATAACATGCCTTCTTACTCAGGTCAAAGGAAGGTGAAAAACCTTCTGCGAAACCGTGCGTCCCGCCCTTCCGTCCCGGCGGATTCGCAAGTCCCCCGCAGTCTTTCCGCCGGCTGATAAAAATGGACGCGGCGCGCCTGAATTCAGGCATTTCCAGGTTGCATTTTTCCCGAAAAGGTGTATGATAAAGTATATTGTGGTTTTCTTTAAAAATCATAAGAAAAGGAGGCTTTTCATGGACTCTATTGTAAACAGACTGACAGAGATTGAAGACGCCGCGGCGGCTATCGTACAGCATGCAAGGGATCAGCAGGACGCGCTCGATAACGAGTACGCCGAAAAGCGCAAAGCATTCGACGCTGAGCTCGAAAAAAAGACGGAAGCCCGCATCAGCGCTATCCGAGGCCAGCTTGAGCAGAGCACCTCGCAGATCCTGGACAGCCAGACAGGTCAGAGCGACGCGGCCATTGACGCTCTGCAGAAGGAATATGACCAGCGTCACACAGAGTATGCCCGCGAAATTTTAAGGCGGATTACCGAGGTGTAGCCTATGGGAAATTTACTGGAATACAGCGGAATTGTAACAAAGATCCGCGCGATGAAGGCGAAGCTCCTCACACAGCAGCAGTTTGAGGAAATCGCCGGTCTCGGCAGTGTCCTTGAGATCGTGGATTACCTCAAAAAAAACACCGCGTACGCGGATGTTCTCAGCATGCTGGACGACGAACAGCTTCACCGCGGAAACATTGAGAAAGTCCTGACCCAGTCCCTGTATCATGACTACACAAAGATTTACCGTTTCTGCGGACAGAAGCAGCGCCGCTTTATGAAACTTCTTGTAAAGAACTACGAGATCGATCTGATCAACTACTGCCTGCGAATCGTAATTAACAGGTACAAGCAGCCGTTTGACCTCAATTATAAGCGGGCATTTTTCGACCGGTATTCTCAGATATCGATTGAAAAACTGATTACATCCCGCACAACAGACGAACTGGTGGAAAATCTCAAAGGAACCGAATATTATGTTCCGCTGAAAAAGCTCAAAGACGCTCAGGACGTCACTCTTTACGATTATAATCTGGCGCTGGATCTGTATTTTTTCACTTCCACATGGAAAGAGCAGAAAAAGGTGCTGAGTAAATCCGATCTCGAACTTTTTATGCGGGAGCGCGGTTCTAAAATCGACCTGCTGAATCTGCAGTGGATCTACAGGGCGAAAAAGTATTATAATATGAAGCCGGCTGACATCTATCTTCTGCTCATTCCCATACATTATAAGATATCCACAGAGCAGATCAAAGAACTGGTGGAAGCTCCCGGCCTGGAGGAATTCACGGCCGCGATGGAGCGCACCACTTACGCGAAGCACTACAACTTCCATCAGAAGCTGACGATAGAGCAGATGTACGCCGACTGCCTGCATCATCTCTATACCGTTGATCTGAGGCGTAATCCTTACTCCATCGCCGCAGTCAACACTTACCTCTTTTTAAAAGAGGAAGAACTGAATAAGCTGACGACCGCCATGGAGTGCGTAAGATACAGTCTTACTCCCGGCGAGACGCTGGCATACATTGGAGGTAAGACCCGATGATTGTAAAAATGAAATTTATCAACATATCCGGTCCGCGAAATGATATCGACCGTGTTACGGACCTGTATCTCTCCCGCTATGAGATACAGCTTGAATCCGCGCTGTCAGAGCTGAAAACCGTGGACAACCTGCGGCCCTTTGTGGAGCTCAACCCGTACCGGGACGCTCTGAACAAGGCAGTGCAGTTTGTGGGTTATCTTCCCAATGCGGACGATGTAACCCCGGATATTTCCCTGGGCCTGGACGACATGTTCGAAACTGTGCGCAAAGCGAACGAAGACTACCAGTCCCTCCAGGAAAAGAAAGAAAAACTGAAGAAAAAAACCGAGGAGCTTCGGGCCAGACAACAGGTTATCGCTCCTTTCCGTCCCCTGAACTGCGATCTCCACAAAGTTCTGCAGTTCCGCTATATCACATACCGGTTCGGCCGGATTGCGGTGGAATTTTACCACAAGATGCAGAAATATCTCATGGACGACCTGAAAGCCATTTTTGTGGAAGGAGAAAGGGACGAAAGTTTTGTGTACGGAGCCTATTTTGTCTCTCCGACGGAAGCGCAGAAAGTAGACGCCGTTTTCCGTTCTCTCCACTTTGAGCGCATTGAGCTCAAAGACGAGTTTGAAGGAACTCCGGCATACGCGTACCAGACTCTGGAACGTGAAATCGCCAGAGTAAACCTGGAAATCGAAAATCTGGACAAAGAAGCCGGGGAAATGCTCTCCGACCGAGCGCCCCAGCTTGTTGCCGCGAGGAACAGACTGGAAGAGCTCGCCAACAATTTCGACGTCCGCAAGCTGGCCGCGCGGATGGAAGACAACAAAGAAGACTATTACATCCTCTGCGGGTGGATGGCGGACGAAGATGTGGAAAAATTCGTTGAGGAAGTCAAAGACGACGACAAAGTATTTGTTGTAGTAGAAGACGACCACGACGCCTACTTCGGCGAGCCTCCCACAAAACTGGAAAACCCGAAACTTTTCAAACCTTTTGAAATGTTTGTCCGGATGTACGGCCTCCCGGCCCACAACGAACTTGACCCGACCGTATTCGTGGGGCTCACATATTCCTTCATCTTCGGCGTAATGTTCGGAGACGTCGGCCAGGGTCTTCTGCTTCTGATCGGCGGCTTTCTGATCTACCACTTTAAGAAAGCGCCGCTGGCGGGCATTATCGCCACGGCCGGTGTATTTTCCACGATATTCGGATTCATGTTCGGAAGCATCTTCGGATTTGAGGATGTCATAGAACCTCTGTGGATCAGACCCATCGACCATATGACGACGCTTCCCTTCCTGGGCAAGCTGAACACTGTATTTATCGTTGCCGTCGGCTTCGGAATGCTGCTCATTATGGTCGCGATGATACTCCACATTATAAATGCCGTAAAAAGCAAAGATATCGAAAACGCCTGGTTTGACGCAAACGGCGCGGCAGGACTCATCTTCTATATCGCCGTCGTCGCCACAATCGTACTGTTCCTCACCGGACAGCCTTTGCCGGGCGGAATCGTAATGGCTGTTATGTTCGGCGTCCCGCTGATCGTAATTCTGTTTAAAGAGCCCATCACCAGGGCGATCCAGAAACGCGCGGACAAGATGGAAGTAGGAAAAGGCATGTTCCTCGTACAGGGATTTTTTGAAATGTTCGAGACACTGCTGAGCTATTTTTCAAACACGATCTCCTTTATCCGTATCGGCGCGTTCGCGGTCAGCCACGCGGCCATCATGGAAGTAGTGCTGCAGCTTGCGGGCGCCGAAAGCGGAAACCCGAACTGGATCGGAGTCGTCTTCGGCAACCTGTTCGTCTGCGGTTTTGAAGGACTGATCGTGGGCATCCAGGTACTGCGTCTGGAATACTACGAGATGTTCAGCCGTTTCTACAAAGGCAGCGGCCACGCATTTGATCCATATACAAAAAAGAAAACGAATAAAAAGTAGGAGGATTCTACCATGACTTTAGCAACAAAAATCATTTTAATCGCGGCACTTGTTCTGAGCATTATCATTCCGTTCGGTTATTATCTGATCGGTGAGAAAAACAGGAAACGCTACAAACGCTCTATCGGCACAAACGTATTTTTCTTCTTCGGATGTTTTGTCGTCGCTTCTATTATGATGCTTGGCGGCGGCGACGTACAGGCGGCGGAAAGCGCGGCTTCTGATCCGGGATTCGCGACCGGCCTTGGATATCTGGCGGCCGCTCTTGTTACCGGCCTTTCATGTATCGGCGGCGGTATCGCCGTTGCGAGCGCGGCAAGCGCGGCTCTCGGAGCGATCAGCGAGGATTCCAGCGTACTTGGTAAGTCTCTTATCTTCGTAGGTCTTGCCGAAGGTGTATGTCTGTACGGACTGATCATTTCCTTTATGATTCTCGGAAACCTGTAATGCCGTCCTCCATGCGGAGCGTATCCGCGGGACCGCACACAGCAAAGGAGTGACAGACTATGAAAATGTTTCTGATCAGTGATAATGTCGATACTTATACCGGCATGCGTCTGGCCGGCGTTGACGGCGTAGTCGTACATGAGCGGGAAGAACTCCGGGACGCCCTGGAAAAAGTGCTGACAGACAAAAACGTAGGCATCGTTCTTCTCACAGAGAAGTTCGGCCGGGAATTTCCCGATATTATAGACACTTTCCGCCTGGAACGGAAGATGCCTCTTCTTGTGGAAATTCCTGACAGACACGGAACCGGACGGAGAAAAGATTTTATCACGTCCTATATTACCGAGGCTATCGGGCTGAAACTCTGACGGCGCGGCGCCGAGCGGTACGTCCGGCGGCTGCATTCCGTTACGCCCGAACATTAAATAACAAACATGAAGGAGGGATTCCTCTTGACTCTGGAAGAAAAAATCTCACACCTGCAGACCACGTCTATGGAACAGGCACGGGCTGAGGGCAATGCCATCATAGACTCCCACAGAGAGGCGCTTGAAAAAGTTTTCAAGGATCACCAGGCGGAAGCGCTTCGCCAGTCCGAGACCCGCATCAAGGCCGAGACGACAAGCGCAAGGCTCGCCCTTAACCAGGCCGCCGCAAAGTCCCAGCTTGAGATCAAACGCCGTCTGGGAACCGTCCAGCAGGAACTGAAAGATAAAATTTTTAAAGAAGCTTTAAGTCTTGTTGAAGACTATATGAAAACCGAAGCCTATGAAGATTTTCTCATCCGCTGTATCCGCCAGGCTCAGGAATTTGCCGGAACGGATGAAATGGTAATCTACATCAATCCCGGCGATGAGAAAAAACGCGCTGCTTTAGAGGCCGCATGCAATGCGAAACTGACCGTAAGCGCGGAGGACTTTATCGGAGGCATGCGCGCGGTTATCCGCAGCCGCAACGTCCTGATCGATAATTCCTTTAAAACACAGCTTCGCAATGAATATGATAAATTTCTGTTTTTAGGAGGTGACGGCATTGCTTAAAACCGGAACAATCTATGGAATCAACGGGCCCGTCATTTACCTGAAGGGAAATACCGGGTTTTCCATGTCAGAAATGGTATATGTCGGAAAACAGCAGCTGGTAGGCGAAGTTATCGCACTTGACAAAGATATCACTACGATTCAGGTATATGAAGAAACTTCCGGCCTCCGTCCGGGAGAAGAAGTAGTCGCAAGCGGCGGCGCAGTATCCGTTACGCTGGCGCCCGGCATCCTGAACAACATTTTTGACGGTATTGAACGTCCTCTGGAACGCATCGCAGAATCCGGCGGCGCGTTTATCACCCGCGGAGTCAGCGTAGATTCCCTGGACCGCGCGAAAAAATGGGACGCCCACATCACCGTCTCCGCCGGACAGTATCTTCACGGCGGAGATATTATCGCAGAAGTGCCCGAAACACACGCCATTGTGCACAAATGCATGATCCCACCCGATATGGAGGGAACCGTTGTGGACACAGTGCCTGACGGCAGCTATACAATTGACGAGCCGCTCATTACCCTCCGCCTGCAGGACGGAACGGAAAAACAGCTCACCATGACGCAGAAATGGCCGATCCGCGTGCCCCGCCCGGTTCATCACAGATTCCCGGCTTCGGTGCCGCTGATCACCGGTCAGCGTATCATTGATACTATGTTCCCGATCGCCAAGGGCGGTACTGCCGCCATCCCCGGCGGCTTCGGAACCGGAAAGACCATGACGCAGCATCAGATCGCCAAATGGGCGGATGCGGATATTATCATTTATATCGGATGCGGAGAACGTGGAAACGAGATGACCCAGGTACTGGAAGAATTCGGCGAACTGACCGATCCCCGTACCGGCAATCCGCTGATGGCCCGCACCACACTGATAGCAAATACTTCAAATATGCCGGTTGCCGCCCGTGAGGCCAGCATTTACACCGGTCTGACACTTGCCGAATATTACCGGGATATGGGGTATGACGTGGCGATCATGGCGGACTCCACTTCCCGCTGGGCGGAAGCGCTCCGCGAACTCTCCGGCCGACTGGAAGAGATGCCTGCCGAAGAAGGTTTCCCGGCTTACCTTGCTTCCCGCCTTTCCGCCTTTTATGAGAGAGCCGGCATGATGCACAACCTGAACGGAACCGACGGATCCGTTACAATCATCGGAGCCGTTTCCCCTCAGGGCGGAGATTTCTCCGAACCTGTAACACAGAATACAAAACGTTTCGTGCGCTGTTTCTGGGGACTGGACAAAAGCCTTGCGTACTCCAGACATTTCCCGGCCATCCACTGGCTGACCAGCTACAGCGAATATCTGAACGATCTGAGCCACTGGTATCAGGACAACGTGTCCCAGAAATTCGTGGACTACCGGAACCGTCTGATGGCGCTTCTCAATCAGGAAAGCAGCCTTCTGGAAATCGTCAAGCTGATCGGAAGCGACGTACTGCCCGACGATCAGAAACTGGTGCTGGAAATCGCCCGCGTAATCCGGCTGGGATTCCTGCAGCAGAATGCTTTCCACAAAGACGATACCTGCGTATCTATGGAAAAGCAGTTCCTTATGATGGACACGATTCTTTACCTTTACAAACAGGCCCGCACCCTGGTCACAATGGGACACCCGATGTCGGTACTCAAGGCAGAGAACATTTTCGACCGGATCATCGCCATCAAATACGATGTTCCTAACGACCGGCTCGAATTGTTCGCCCAGTATCACCGCGATATCGACGCGTTTTATCAGCGGGTGCTCGAAAAAAATGCATAAGGAGGGAACGGATCTATGTCAATCGAATATTTAGGCTTAAGCAGTATCAACGGCCCTCTGATCGCGCTTGAAGGCGTACAGGGCGCGTTCTTCGACGAGATCGTAGAATTCGTTGTAAACGGCTCGGAAAGAAAAATCGGCCGCATCGTTGAAATTTATGAGGACAGAGCCGTCATTCAGGTATTTGAAGGCTCGGAAAACATGTCCCTGAAAAATACGCATACAAAACTCACCGGACATCCGATGGAAATCGCGCTTTCCCCGGATATGCTCGGACGCACCTTCAACGGAATCGGACAGCCCATAGACGATCTGGGGCCGATTGTCTCCACGCTGAAGAGAGACGTCAACGGTCTTCCGCTGAATCCGGTGCGCAGAGAATATCCCAGGAACTATATCCACACCGGGATCTCCGCAATCGACGGACTCACCACGCTGATCCGCGGACAGAAGCTTCCGATTTTTTCGGGAAACGGCCTGCCTCACGACCAGCTTGCGGCCCAGATTGTTAAACAGGCCTCTCTCGGCGAAGACTCCAATGAACAGTTTGCCGTTGTATTCGCCGCGATGGGCGTCAAGCATGACGTTGCGGATTTCTTCCGGCATACGTTTGAGGAGAGCGGCGTTGCCGACCATGTCGCCATGTTCCTGAACCTGGCAAATGATCCGGTAGTTGAACGTCTGATCACTCCGAAAGTCGCTCTTACCGTGGCGGAGTACCTGGCATTCGAACAGCACATGCACATTCTTGTTATACTGACAGATATGACTTCCTTCGCCGAAGCCATGCGTGAAGTCTCCTCTTCCAAGGGCGAGATTCCCAGCCGAAAAGGATATCCCGGCTATCTGTACAGTGAACTTGCCACAATCTATGAGCGCGCCGGCATCGTACAGGGTGTGGAGGGCTCCGTAACTCAGCTGCCGATCCTGACCATGCCGAACGATGATATTACTCATCCGATCCCGGACCTGACAGGATATATCACCGAAGGACAGGTTGTTCTTGACCGCCCCCTTCACGGACAGTCGATTTATCCGCCCATTAATATCCTGCCCTCTCTCTCCCGTCTGATGAAAGACGGCATCGGAGCGGGATACACCCGGGAAGACCATCAGGATCTGGCAAACCAGCTCTTCTCAGCCTACGCGAAAGTGGGCGACGCCCGAAATCTTGCTTCCGTCATCGGTGAAGATGAGCTCTCGCCCATTGACAAGAAATACCTGGAATTCGGAAAAGAATTTGAAGAGCGCTATATCGGCCAGGGACCGGAGGAAAACCGCAGCATGATCGAGACACTGGATCTCGGCTGGGAGCTGCTCGGACGTCTTCCCCGGGAAGAACTTGACCGTGTGGACACAAAGATTCTGGACAAATACTATAAACCGCTGGAGACAGAATCATAACCCATGCCGCAGACTGAGAATAACGGCACGCGGTAATCGAAGCATAAAAGGAGGAATTTCATGGATCCACGCACATTTCCTACAAAAGGGAACCTGATGCTGGCCAAGAACTCTCTTGCACTGGCAAAACAGGGTTACGATCTGATGGACCGGAAAAGAAATATTCTGATCCGTGAACTGATGGATCTGATCGACGAAGCGCGGACAATTCAGGAAGAGATCGACACGACCTTTACCTACGCGTACCGCTGTCTTCAGGGCGCCAATATTGAAAACGGCATCAGCAATGTGGAGCTTCTTGCCTATACGGTGCCTATTGAAAACTCCATTACCATCCAGACGCGAAGCATCATGGGAACCGAAATCCCCCATGTAAAATATATTCCCGACGCCGGGAAGCCCACTTACGCGTTCAGCACAACCCATGAATCCATTGATAAAGCCAGGGAGGCCTTCCGCAAGGTAAAGGATCTGACAATCAAGCTGTCAATGGTGGAAAACGCGGCATACCGGCTGGCCAGCAACATCAAAAAAACCCAGAAGCGCGCCAATGCGCTTCAGAATATAACCATTCCCATGTATTCTTCCCTTGTATATACTATTTCCAACGCTCTGGAAGAAAAAGAGCGCGAAGATTTTACAAGACTGAAGGTAATCAAGAGAATGAAACAGAAAAAACAGAGCAGGTAACTGTTCTGTTTTTTCTCGGTTGACTTCAAAGTTCATTTGTGCAACAATACCTTTAGGTAAACAAAAGGAGGAAAAGTTACTATGAAAAATGTACTGAAAAAGTGGATGCTGTTATTATGCGCGCTCATGCTGGCAGCCGCCATGACAGCCTGCGGTTCAGGCGGATCAGACGACAAAAAAGACGAGGCAAAAGAAGAAACTGCTCAGACAGACGAAGCTTCCGACGATGCTTCCGACGATGCCTCTTCGAATGACGACGCTTCCGCTGATGACGGCGCTTCGGATGATGCAGAAGACGGCTCCGGCGACGCCGCTTCAGGCAAATTCGAAAGCCTTGACGCTTTTGTAAGCTCCGATATGATGCAGGCTCAGCTTGAATCTCAGATCGCTTCTCTGGAAGAGTCCGGATTAAGCTGTGAACTCACAGCGGAGGGCGGCAACAAACTTGTCTACAACTATACGATTCTGGACGAAGCCGTAGCTGTTCTGATGGATAAGGAAACTCTTGACGCGAGTCTTACAGAAATGGCCGACACATTTACAGGCGTGGCAAATATGATCCCCGCCGCCGTAGACGGTGTTGAAAACCCGATTGTAGTCGTTCGTTATCTTGACAACACCGGCGCCGAGATCACTTCTATGGAATTTCCCGCCGAATAATAAAAAAATACCCGCAGAGCCGACCGCTTATTTTCAGGCCCGGTTCCGCGGGTATTTTTTATTTAATCATCATATTCACAGATATATCCGACATGACCGGAATAAGACGCCACAACGGAAATGACATCAGCCGGAACGTCATTCAGGACGGTCCGCCCTTCCTTCTTATAATAAAAGAGATTCATGTAGCATTCCTTTATATCGCCGTCCTGGAAAGTCGGCTCGCCTATCATCCAGTAATCATAGCAGGAATACGAGCTGTCGTTCAGTTTTTCACCATAGCACTGATTGTCTTCATTTACCCAGTAATAATCTTTTGAGTCCTCGTCTCTTCTGCCGCCGATAAAGAAGTTTATATTATCAAGTCCCTCCGCGAACATCTGATCCACGATGTACTCCATCTCTTCCGTGCTGTTGATCCTTGCCAGATATCCGCCCTTTTCCCTGCATTGTGCGAACGCCTCATCCCAGGTGCAGTCGCTTACGACAAATTCATACCTGTGGATGCCGCCTTCTTCTTTTTCCTGTTTTTCCTGGAAGACGGTGATCATATCCTCGCCGGAGGCAGTTTCAGCCTTGTCCGCCCGGATATAGAGTTCGCCGTCCCGGATGCTGAGTACGCCGGACAGCGCCGCGGCCTCCGGCGCGGCATCTTCCAGCATTCCCTCCGGCAGGAGGCTTTCGTCAATTACCGCATAATCTGCGTCTTCCAGCAGGATGTTTTCCCCGCTCCCGCCGTCGCGTCCGTACACGCTGAGAGGCCTGTCAAGCTCCAGCCGCCAGACGCCGTCCGCACTGTCAAGTTCTCCCTCCAGCGTCTGATATTCAGACTCCGCCAGGTCAATGTCCGCTTCCGGACGCTCTTCTTCCTTTTCTTCCCCGTCTTCATCTTCCGCATCGCCGACGTCGCCGGATACGGCAGTCTGCCCGCTGACTTCCGGGTTATCTTTATCTCTTTTGTCAAAGATAAAAATCTTTACCGCGATCCCGATTCCGGCCAGGATCACCAGCACGCACGCTATAATGGCAATGATAATCGGCGCGCTGCTCTTTTTCCCTTTAGCCGGATTCTCTCCGGCTTTCGCTTCACCATACGGCTGCTCTTTGTATGCCTGTCCCTGCTGTCCGTATCCGATCGGGGATTCTGCATTTTTCGTCCTCTGTCCGCATGAGGCACAGAACGTATCCCCCGGCTGAATCCTGGCGCCGCAGTTCTCGCAGAACAGCTGCACTTCCCGGGACTGATCCGATTCCTGCCCTCTGTTCAGGACATTTCCGCATTCCGGACAGAATACGGAATCATCCGGTATCTCTTTTCCACAAAACTGACATCTCATACACTCATCACTCCTTCTTTACCGGCATGTCCGTCTCCCCCGAAACGGCATATACTGCCGGCATATTCTCTGCACTGTATATATTATATGTACTTTTATACACATTTTACAAGTAACGAATCGGCTTTTTATTTCAAAACCGTATCTGACGCTGCGGAGACGACACTGATGCTAATATCCTTCCACCACTTCTCCGAAACAAATCCTCAGCCCCTCCAGCACCCCGGACGGCACGGACTCGGTGTAGCTGTACTGAGCGCTCTTTCCGGCGTCTTCAAAATTAAACACAGAGATCATTTCCTGGAAAGGATCCACAATCCAGTACTCTCTTACGCCCGCCTTCTGATACTGCATAAGCTTGCGTATATAATCATGGGAAGAATTGCTTTGGGATACAATCTCAATCACCCAGTCCGGCGCACCGGAACAGCCTTCTTCTGTCAGAATATCCCGATTGCAGACAACAAGAATATCCGGCTGGACAATCGTGGAGTCATTTCCAAAAAGCCGCACGTCAAAAGGTGAGGCATAGACGTGGCATTTTCCCTTATTCTTTCTGATAAAACTTTCAATTTCAAAAACAAGACCCTTTACAAAATACTGATGAAGCCGGTTCGGCGCCGACAGCATATACAGCTTTCCATCAATCAGTTCAGCCCTTGTCCATTCGGACAGATTTTCAATATCTTTCACGTCATATTCTCTGGCTGAATACCTATACGGCGCTGTTTCTTCCCGCACAACAACCGGCTCTTCTTTCTGACTGTCGTAGGTAAATGGTATCTTTTCTTTTGTCACAAGCACCTGCTCAATTGCCAGAAGCGTAGCGTAACGGGGGTTTTTCGTAGCCCCGGAAAAAATCTTGTTGACCGTGCTCAACGGAATTCCCGAGAGTCCGGCAATATCGGCACTGGTAAGCCCTGCTTCTTTTTTCATCTTTTTCAGATCAGAAATATCCATATTCCGCGCCCCCTTTCTCTTTTTTATTATTATATAGCAACATATGGATATTTCAACATATTATTTCGTCTTTTTTTGTGTCCATTAATGGACATTTATTTCCCATAATTCTGCGAAAACGACAGGCCGGGAACTTCCGATCTGTTCCCGGCCTGCCGCCTTTTTCAAAATCCTGCTTATTCTTTTGCAATCACAAGAGGGACCTTCATTTCCTTTGCGATCGCAATATTTTCTTTTGAGACATGACTGTCTGTTATAATCTTATGAACCGCGTTAATCGGACAGATAACGGAAAGATATCCCCCGCCGAACTTGCTGCTGTCCGCCAGCACGTATACCTCTTTCGCGGCTTTAAGAATTGCCTTTTTTACCTGCATCTGAGGGGTCGCAATGGAAGTGAGCCCGGCTTCAAAGTTAATGCCGTGAACTCCGATAAACCCTTTGTCTACGTGGAAGTGTTTCATATTCTCCACCGCGGACTCTCCCATGCTGGCCGCCAGATGTCCGCCCACATATCCGCCGATCATATACAGCTCCACATGACTGATGCCGGCCAGTTCATTTCCGACCAGAAGAGAATTTGTTACAACAGCCACTCTCTTTTCCGGGTGGCTTTTGATATGAAGAGCCAGATAAAAACTGCTGGACGCATCGTCTATAATGATCGTATCCCGGTCATTAATATATTCATACGCGCATGCGGCTATCGCCTTTTTCCACTCCACATGCCGGTAAACAGTCTCCGCCCTGTATTTGCGCGCCATATTCTGTTCCAGACTGACCGCGCCGCCATGGGTCCTTTTCAGAAGCCCTTCCAGGCTCATATTCTTTATGTCATTGCGGATTGTAACCTCGGACACTCCAAGCTCCCTGCTCAGATCTGCCACCCGTACTTTTCCTTTTTCTTCCAGTTCCCTAAGTATCGCCTGTCTGCGCTCTTCCATAACAGCCGCCCCCTTATTTCCCTTTTCGGATATAATGAACTACTGTGTCAGTCTCACTTTATTCAGCCCTATATGCCGCACAACCATCTGCATTACCGGTACAAATCTGTCGCCAAACGCGGTTTTCGGTATAATAAACGCATGCTCTTTTCCGTAATATATACCGATCGTCTTCGGCGTCGTGACGGTTCGCTCAATCCGGCTCCAGTCATATACTGTTTCCTCTCCGTTCTGTACAATACAGATCCCGTTTTCCGAGAAGATATATTCCCTCGGATCTCTGTACTCCGGGTTGGTTTCCATTTGCTTCTTCGCTCTTCTCCGGAGAAGAAGGGGCGTATAGAGGAGAAATGCGGCCGCCGCAAGAAGATACAGAACAAGCTGTCCCGTCTCAATCTGGCCTGTCGCCTGCATAACGCCGCCAACTGCCGCAACGCCAAGCCCCAGCATATTCACAAGAAAACCGGATGCTTTTGAATAGGTGTGATATAAAAGGAAATCAAACAGTAATTCCTTTGTCATCTGCACTTTGATTTTTTCCATATTAAGTTCAGGCCCCTTTCTCCGATTCGAAGAAAGTCCCCTTAATATGCCCAGACTTATTGTAGCATATCAGAGGACTTTTTTCACTTTTTT
>CALWKB010000141.1 GCA_944381125.1 uncultured Mediterraneibacter sp.
TTACGCTGCTGCCTCGCACCGCCCGGCAGCTCTCTGACAACGATAGGCTCCTACTGCTCCTCATCTCAGTCTTTAAAATATACTCAATTATTATAGGAAGAAGATTAAAATAAGTCAAGGGTTTTTCCGGCAAATCTGTCTTTGTTGTACTGGGGGCAGATTTTTTGATCCACCTGTACGGCAAAGACAGATTTCACATCCCTCGCTTCACTTTCAGTTCCCACGGAACGACTTCCCCTGCCTCCAGGCTTTTCTTCACATCGATGACCCGCTGGTTGGACGATCCCCGGAATACAAGCCGGATGTCTTTTTTCGCTTCTATGAACCGCCCGTCCACGAGCACGTCGATCATGGACAGCATTTCGTCTGTGACTTCGCACCGCGCGCGGCTGTCGCCCAGAAGCTCTTTATCAAAGAGATAGCCGCTGTAGCACCAGATATTTTTCTCCGGATATTTATCTTTTACCTGACGCAGCAGTTTTACAAGTTCCTTCTGATTCTCCGGTTCAAAAGGTTCGCCTCCCAGAAGGCTCAGTCCGTCGATATATCCCGGAGCCATGGCCGCAAGGATTTCTTCCTGTGTTTCTTCCGTATACTCTCTCCCGTAACGGAAGTCCCATGTATCCTGGTTAAAACATCCCGGGCAGTGATGCGTGCATCCGGAAACAAAGAGAGAAACTCTTACCCCTTCCCCATTGGCAATATCACATTTTTTTATTTCACCGTAATACATTCTCTTATTCTCCTGGAAACTTATTGTTGATTTCGTTCGCCTGCGCAAAACGCAGATACGGGAACAGCCATCCCGCCCGTCGGGGGCAGAAGCGGCTGTTCCCGTATTTATTCCGTCTTTCCGTTCAGAGTTCCGGATCTGACGCAGGCGGTCTACAGATGAAGAACTCTTTCCTTGATCTCCTGCGTTCTTCCCTGGTTCCAGAACTGTGTCCCTATATAGCCGCAGGTGCGCCTCGCCACATTCAGCGTATTCTGGTCACGGTTGCCACAGTGCGGGCATTCCCAGACAAGCTTTCCGTCCTCTGTCGTTACGATCTGAATCTCGCCTTCATAGCCACAGTTCTGACAGTAGTCGCTCTTTGTGTTCAGTTCGGCGTACATGATATTGTCATATATGAATCGTATCACCCGGAGAACCGCCGGAATATTATCCTTCATATCCGGCACTTCCACGTAACTGATTGCCCCGCCTGTTGAAAGCGCCTGGAACTGAGACTCAAACTTCAGCTTGGAAAATGCGTCAATTTCCTCCCCGACAAATACGTGATAGCTGTTCGTTATATAACTCTTGTCAGTAACTCCCGGAACAATGCCGAAACGTTTCTGCAGGCATTTCGCGAATTTGTACGTAGTGCTTTCAATCGGAGAACCGTAAATGCTGAATCCGATATTTGTCTCTTTCTTCCACTGATCGCACGCGTCGTTCATATGCTTCATTACAGCCAGCGCGAACGGAGTAGCCTCGGGATCTGTATGGGACTTTCCGGTCATGTATTTCACACACTCATAAAGGCCCGCATATCCGAGGGAAATTGTGGAATATCCGCCGTAGAGCAGCTTGTCTATTGTCTCTCCTTTTTTCAGGCGTGCAAGCGCGCCGTACTGCCAGAGAATCGGAGCCGCGTCGGAAAGAGTTCCTTTTAATCTTTCATGTCTGCACATCAGGGCGCGGTAGCACAGCTCAAGCCTCTCGTCAAAAACCTTCCAGAACTTTTCTTCATCTCCGCCGGAAGAAAGAGCCACGTCCACAAGGTTGATCGTTACAACTCCCTGGTTAAAGCGCCCGTAAAACTGATACTCGCCCTTTTCGTTTTTCCACGGGCTCAGCGCGCTTCTGCACCCCATAACCGGGAAACAGTTGCCTTCTTTGAGTTCTTTCATTTTCTTTTCGGAAATATAGTCCGGGACAAGACGCTTCGCCGTACATTTGGCCGCCATTTCCGTCAGATAATAGTAGGGCGCCCCTTCTTCGATATTATCCTCTTCGAGTACGTATATAAGTTTCGGGAACGCGGGCGTCACCCATACTCCCGCCTCATTTTTCACGCCTTTGTAACGCTGTTTGAGCGTCTCTTCAATAATCATTGCCAGGTCTTTCTTTTCTTCCTCGCTCTTTGCCTCGTTCAGATACATGAACACTGTCAGAAACGGAGCCTGGCCGTTGGTTGTCATCAGGGTAATCACCTGATACTCTATAGTCTGGACGCCTTTGGTAATCTCTTTTCTAAGCCTTCCTTCTACAATCTCATTAAGCACGTTATCCGGGTATACGATTCCTGCCAGTTTCATCTCGCCGAGCACTTCCGCGCGGATCTTGTCTCTGGAAACCTGCACAAAGGGCGCCAGATGTGTCAGAGAAATACTCTGGCCTCCGTACTGGTTGCTGGCCACCTGCGCAATAATCTGCGTCGCGATATTGCAGGCCGTGGAAAAGCTGTGGGGTTTTTCGATCATCGTGCCGCTGATTACCGTACCGTTCTGAAGCATATCTTCCAGATTAACCAGATCGCAGTTATGCATATGCTGGGCATAATAATCCGAATCATGGAAGTGGATAATGCCTTCTTTGTCGGCTTCCACAATATCTTCCGGAAGGAGCATTCTCCTTGTAAGGTCACGGCTGACTTCTCCCGCCATGTAATCTCTCTGTACACTGTTTACAGCCGGGTTTTTATTGGAATTCTCCTGCTTTACGTCCTCGTTGTTGCACTCTATAAGGGAAAGGATTCTGTTGTCCGTTGTATTGGCTCTGCGGACAAGAGATCTTTTATAGCGGTATCTTACATATCTTCTCGCAAGATCAAACGCGCCTGTAGCCATGATCTGATTTTCCACCATATCCTGTATCTCTTCAACGGATACGGCGCGTTTCAGTTTATTGCACTTAAACTCCACAAATTCCGCGATGTCTTCGATCTGTGAATCGGTCAGGCACCTTCCCTCCGCAGAAGTATCCGCTTTTGTAATCGCAGTCACGATCTTTCTGATATCAAAAACTTCTTCCGAGCCGTTTCTCTTTATAATTTTCATTCTCTGCTCTCTCCTTCTTTCTTCTGTAATCCGCCGCGGTCCGGTTGTCCCCGCCCGTCTGCTTTACGCTGTCTGAAATTTATTCTAATACAAAATATAGTATATTTCAATCCCCAAAACACACGATCATGTATTTTCAGAACCACTGTATTTCATACGGACATTATCTCGAAAAGATACGTTTTTATTCCGGTTTTCCGCAAAAGAAAAAAAGCGGGGAGATTTTTCAGTTAATTCTGAAAAATCTCCCCGCTGATAGTTCCGCATGCTTCTATATGCGCATGCTATTTCGTCTGCTTCAGTCTTCTGAAGTAATCCCGGGATTCCTTTACAACAACGCCGCTGAGAGCCAGAAGCGCGATCAGGTTCGGGAACGCCATAAGCGCGTTAAAGATATCGGCGATATTCCATACGACCGCAACTGTCATATACGGTCCGATAAATACGGCCAGGATATAAAGCCAGCGATAGCTTTTAACAACGGATTTGTTTCTGTTGAACAGATATTCCACACAGCGCTCGCCGTAATAGTTCCAGCCAAGAATAGTTGTAAACGCGAAAAATACAAGGCAGATCATCAGCGAGAATGACGCCACAAATGCCGGGAACGGCAGCGCTTTCTGGAATGCCGCCATTGTAATTTCCACGCCCTCGAGATTCGGATCCAGCCATGTGCCGGCGATAACTATGGAAAGTCCTGTCATTGTACAGATCACAATTGTGTCTATAAATGTTCCTGTCATGGATACAAGACCCTGACGCGCCGGCTCTTTCGTCACTGCAGCCGCAGCCGCGATAGGCGCGCTTCCCAGACCGGATTCATTTGAAAAGATACCGCGCGCAACGCCTTTCTGCATGGCAACAATCATTGTTCCCGCCGCTCCTCCGGCCAGGGCGCTGCCTGTGAACGCTGATTTTACAATTGACACAAGCGCTCCGGGCACAGCCGGAAGATTCGTAAAGATAATAATCAGTCCGAGAGCCACATAAAGAATCGCCATAAAAGGCACGACTACTTCTGATACCTTCGCGATTCTTTTAATACCTCCGATGACAACAAGTCCTACGCAAAGCGTCAGCAGAATTCCCGTCACAACCGTCGCCGCTGAATAATCCCTTCCAAACGCGCTGAAAAGAACGTGGGAAGTTTCCGGGTCAAAAAAGTCCTTCACAGCTGACGCGATACTGTTTACCTGAGTAAAAGTACCGATTCCGAAAAGTCCTACGCATGCCCCGAAAAAAGCAAACAGCTTCGCAAGCCACCGCCAGTTTTTCCCCATACCGTTTTCTATGTAATAGAAAGGTCCGCCCAGAACATGGCCTTCCTTATCTACCGTACGGTATTTGATGGCAAGCAGGCCCTCTGCGTACTTCGTCGCCATGCCGAAAAACGCCGCCATAACCATCCAGAACAGCGCTCCGGGTCCGCCGGCCGCGATCGCCGTAGCCACGCCGGTAATATTTCCGGTTCCGATCGTTGCCGAAAGAGCCGTGCACAATGCTCCGAAACTTGTGACTTCTCCGTCGCCTTCTTCTTCATTTTTCACCATGTACCTGAATGCTTTGCCCAGATGCCTGATCTGCAGAAGACCAAGACGGGCCGTAAGAAAGATCCCTGTCGCCATAATAAGACAGATCAGAGGCAGGCCCCATACCGCCTCGTCGATCATTTTGATGATTTTGTCGATTTGCTCAAACATTCCTTTATACCTCCATCCTTTTGCCTGAGAGACTTACGGCACATCCTGCATGATGTGAGCAGTATGCCGCTTACACCTTCGGCGCTCTTTATCCGTGGGATAAAGAGACTCTCCTGAGTAATTTTTTTTGTGCTTCAGCACAACATTGAATAGGATATCACTTTTTCCGGCAAAATACAAGAAAAATCTCGCGCAGTTCCGGGCGGAACATTACACGAGGCAAAAACAGGCGCCTGGTTTTAACCAAGCGCCACATCTAAAATCATCATAAGAGTAAACCCTGCAGCCACCCCGACCGTACTTATATTGGAGTGCGCCCCCGTCTGCGCCTCCGGAATCAGTTCTTCCACAACCACATAAATCATCGCCCCGGCGGCAAATGAAAGCAGATACGGAAGCATGGGAACCGCAATGCCCGTCAGCAGAATTGTAAGAAGCGCTGCCACAGGCTCCACAATGCCCGAAAGGCTTCCGTACGCGAACGCCCTGCCTTTTGACAGCCCCTGGCTTCTAAGCGGCATGGATATAATCGCCCCCTCCGGGAAATTCTGAATGGCAATTCCGACCGAAAGCGCAAAAGCCCCTGCCAGCGTCATCATTGTATTTTCGGAAAGGACGCCCGCGAAAGTCACGCCTACTGCCATTCCTTCCGGGATATTGTGCAGAGTCACCGCAAGGACAAGCATGGTAGTTTTTTTTAAATGGGCGGGAAGGCCCTCTGGTTTTTCCTCTGTAAAATGGATGTGAGGCGTCAGCGTATCCAGAAGCAGGAGAAAACCCATGCCGAGCAGAAAGCCGGACGCCGCAGGGAACCATGCCGCCCCGCCCTTCTCAGAAGCCATGTCAATGGCCGGAATCAGAAGCGACCAAACAGAAGCCGCCATCATCACCCCGGCGGCAAACCCGAGCAGCAGTTTCTGCAGACGCAGGTTCATCTCCTTTTTCATAAAAAACACCATGGCCGCGCCAAGAGTCGTCCCGGCAAACGGCACAAGTATTCCGAGCAATGTATTAAGATTCATCTTTCTCCCTCCAGAATCACTCTGTTATTTTGCATCGCTATCTTATGATATGCATCCGCAATGTCTTTCGTCAACAATTTTCTTTTTTATCCTTTTTTTAGTTGTTACATGATGTGCTTTAGTGTATAATAATTTTAGACATTTGAGAGGTGAAAAGTCTCAAACAATACATACATAAAGGAGAGATTCGCCATGGTAAATTTAATAACAGGCCCAAGAGGCAGCGGAAAAACACAGCAAATGATTGATCTTGCAAACGAAAAGGTGAAAACTTCCAATGGAAACGTAGTATTCATCAAAAAAAGCCACAAAGATACATACACGGTAGACTTCAACATCCGTGCCATCCGCATGGCTGATTATCCGGATATCCTCACACTTGAAGAATTCGTAGGTTTCCTGTACGGTATGGTAGCCGGCAACCACGATATCGAGACTGTTTTTATCGACAGTGTTCTGAAACAGGCTAATATCACACTGGAGAGCCTTCCGGTTTTCCTTCAGAAAATAGCTAAGATTTCAAACGAAAACAATATAGATTTCTACCTCAGCATCGGTGCTGACAAGAAAGATATTCCGAATATAGATTCTTCTGACTACACAGTGATCAGCTGAATAAACTGAAGCGTCCGTTCGCTGCAAATCGCAGCGGCGGACGCTTTTTTTTGCGCTTGACCGGACACCGGGAACTCCCTGCCGACGCGAGCCGGTCTGCGGGCCGCGTCAGCTGAAATCATTATCCGCTGTCTGCGCTTCGCCGGCAGCCGGCTTTTCTTTTCCGTTCAGGCTCAGCACAGTGTTGGTCTCGTCTCCTTTTCTGTACTCAACCGTCAGCTCATCTCCCACCTCGCAGCGGATAATGTCGATAAAGTCTGTCACAGGTATATCGAAAATGTCTTCCGATCCCTCAAGCATAATATAGTAATGTGAATTTCCGTCAATAACGCTCTGCGCGATTCTGGCGACAGGCGCTTTTATTGTCAGGATCTCCCTGTCGTCTTCCTGTACTTTCCTGATGCCGTTCTCATACATCAGATCCGTATACTTTGCTTCGCATTCGCTGACTGTATTGCCAACTGCGACGATCTGGTATTTCTGTACGTTGACCATCGCATACATCTTCACCAGTCCCGCGTCGTCTTTCAGCGCGATAAAGTAAGTCGGCTCTCCGGAAATATTAAGAAGAAGAGGGAATGTCGCCCTGTACTTCAGATTCTGGACCTGGCCTTCCGCGGAAGACATGGCCGATTCCTCGGTAGCTCCTTCCACTTCATAAAATTTTGTTTCCATTGTCCTCTGGTTCATCAGAACAAACCCTACATTCGACTGATCCCCGGTTATCGACGTGACGCCTGTATACACCCACACATCATCGTCAATCGCCAGATAATTGTATCCGTCCGTCGTCTTCAGACAGTCTTTCTGTCCGAGTATACTGTTGATAAATCCATGTTTCAGACTTCCGTAATAGTCATACAGCTCTACAAGAAGATCCGCCGAATACGCCCTGTCGATCCACTGCGGAGCGTCCTCTGCCGCATAGTCCACGGTCTCGCCGGTTATGGCGTTGCAGAGCACTACCCGGCCGATCGTCTCTCCGCCGAACAGACCGATATTGAACTTCTTCACCGGGCAGACCCAGTACGGAGTCCCTTCCTCGTCCACCTCAAAGCTGAGATCGTTAAAAATGTATGTGGGATACCGGAATCTCAGATGCCTGTAAATATTTCTGTTAAAATGATCGCTTGTTGTATATTTCATTCCCTCGTCAAGTTTGACAAGCTCCGTATTCTGCGTCGTCATGTCAATCTTAATATAAGCGGGAATGCCTTCGCTGTTGTTATTAAACCATTTTATGATATCCGCGTATTTCAGCGGGGACACTCTGACCGGCCGGTCCTGGTAATTGATCTGTGAATACAGTTCGTCAACTTCAAACTGGGACACCATATCAACCATGCTTCCCATTTTCCTGTTTCCGAGAAGCGTCGCGGAATCTCTGTCAAGCAGAGGGATCTGATCAAAAGAAAGCTCCTCGATATCCTCCGTGAACTCTCCTGTTTCCACCTTCATAAGCTGCTGGTATTTCTTTGCGTTCACCACAGGCGAGGACAGAAGGAGCCCCGCAAGAAATACAATGACAAGAACCGCCAGCACTGCCAGTATGCATTTCAGGCCTTTTGAGCTTTTCAGTTCCTTAAGGTCATAATAAGTCAGACGCTCTTTTTTTATAAAAGCTCCGGCAAACCAGACAGCCGAAAGACCGACGGCAACTATTACAAAAATCCAGAAATCCATGGAATGAATACTGATGGCCGGAAGCGCGGCATAGTAATAAATGCCAAGCGCGCATAAAATCACCGCAGCAGCCAGCAGCCTTGTTTTGATTTTTTTCATAAACCGTTTCCTTTCATTTTAATCTTCGTTTTAAAAACGTCTTCTCCACAGATCCGGGGAAAGAAGCAGAAGATACGGGAATATCTCCAGCCTTCCCACGAGCATGTCAAAACTGAACACAAGCTTTGACAGCGGTGAAAACATATGGAAATTTTCTACCGGTCCTACTTTTGATATACCCGGTCCTACATTATTTATTGTTGTCAGAACACCGCTGAAAGATGTGGCGAAATCAAAATTATCAATCGACACAATTAAAACCGACATAACCAGTATGAAAATATATGCGGCAAAAAAAGTGTTGATTCCTCTCATCGTGTCGCTGCTGACTTTGCGTCCGTTGATCTTTACCATTGTCACAACATTCGGATGAAGAATCTTGCGTATTTCCTGGCGGATTGATTTGCACAGAATAACAAACCGGCTGACTTTTATGCCGCCTCCCGTGGAACCGGCGCAGGCCCCGATAAACATAATGGTCAGCAAAACCGCCTTTGACAGTTCCGGCCACAATTCGTAATCGGCTGTGTAAAATCCCGTCGTGGTAATAACAGACGCCACCTGGAACGCCGCATAGCGGAACGCGTGGAATACATTTTCATAAATATTGATAATGTTTACCGTAATCACCGCTATGGCTGCGGCTATGATTCCCAGATACGCCCTCAGTTCTTCATTTTTGAGCACGCTCTTCCAGTCTTTGAGCAGCAGCAGGAAATACAGATTGAAATTGATTCCGAAAAGAATCATAAATACTGTGATCACACCGTCAATATATGCGCTGTCGTAAAACGACACGCTTGCATTTCTGTTGGAAAATCCTCCCGTACCTGCGGTACTGAAGGAATGAACCAGAGCGTCATACAGATTCATTCCGCCGAACATCAGAAGGATGACTTCTGCCGCAGTAAGGGCGAAATACATCTGATAAAGAATTTTTGCCGTACTTCTTGCTTTTGGAACCAGTTTGTCGGCTTCCGGGCCCGGAACTTCCGCGCGCATGAGAGGCATGGCGTTCTCATCGTCCAGCGATGTGACCATCATGACAAACACAAGCACTCCCATACCTCCGATCCAGTGGGTAAAACATCTCCAGAAATTAACACCCATGGGCAGAGATTCGATTTCCTTCAGAATAGTGGAACCGGTTGTCGTAAATCCGGATACTGTCTCAAAAAAGGCGTCCACATAATTCGGTATAGAACCTGTAATTACAAAAGGCAGCGCTCCGAACATGGACCAGAGAATCCAGGCCAGACCAACAACGGCAAAGCCTTCTTTTCCGTAAATCCGTGTATTCTTCGGCTTTTTTCTCCCAAAGATCAGACAAATCACTCCGAGAACCGCCGCGACAATCAAAAACGACACTCCTGTTTTCTCGCCGTAGATCAGCGATACAAGAGCCGGGATTAAAAGCAGAGCGCCTTCGACGCCCAGCATTTTGCCCAGTATGTATACTATCATCTTCTTATTCATTGCTTCATATGCCCCGCTTACATCAGAATGTCTTCTATATCTTCGATGTGCCGCTCCATTGTAATTACAATCACGCTGTCTCCGGCCTCAATGCAGTCATCGCCGTTCGGAATGATAATCCTGTTTTTCCTTGCAATGCAGGCGATCAGATTATTGGATTTCAGACTCAGCTCTTTCAGCGGAACGCCTGTATACCGGGTTGCATTTCTCACTACAAATTCCAGAGCCTCGATCTTATCATCCACAAGCTGATACATTGTCTCTACGTTGGCGCTTCCCTGAGAATTTTTTCTTGCTCTGACGTAGCTAAGAATCGCGTCGGCCGTAGCCGCCTTGGCGGACACAACGCTGTCAATCCCCAGATCTTCCACCATATGGGCGCGTCTGTCCTCATTGATCTTTGTGACAATCTTGCCGATGCCAAGCGTCTTCGCGAAAAGAGACAGGATAATATTCTCTTCATCCATTCCTGTCAGCGCGACAAACGCATCCGCGGCATCCGCGCCTTCTTCGATCAGCAGATCATGATCCGTGGCGTCCCCGTGTATGATTACCACTTTTGGAAGGAGTTCACACAGTTCCTCACAGCGCGCTTCGTTTTTCTCGATAATCTTTACCTGCATGCCAAGCGCGCACAGCTGTCTCGTCAGATAATACGCAACTCTTCCGCCTCCGCAGATTATTACTTTTCTGATTTTATCTCTGTGGTTTCCGTGCATTTTAAAGAATCGTTCAATCTCCGTATGAGACGCGGCGATATGCAGCCTGTCGCCTGCGCGGAGCACATAATATCCGTCCGGGATAATTACCTCGCTGCCGTGTTCTACAGCGCATACCAGCACCTGCACCTGAAAACGGTCGTACATCTCAGCAAGCGATTTTCCCACAAGACGACTCTGCTCCGACACCGGAAATTCAATCAGTTCCACCCTGCCTTTTACAAATGTCTCGATCTTGCTTGCGTCCGGAAAAAGGAGCAGACGGTTAATCTCGTTTGCTACAATCAGTTCGGGATTTACAGCCATGCTCAGGTGCAGATCTTCCTTCAGAAGACCGATCTGTCTGTAATAAACCGGATTTCTCACTCTGGCGATTGTATGTCTTGCGCCAAGTCTTCTTGCGATCAGGCAGCTCAGCATATTGCACTCGTCCGCGGATGTACAGGCAATCACCAGATCCGCGTGAGGCACGTCCGCCTGTCTCTGGACTTCCGCATCCGCTCCGTCTCCTGTCACACATGAAATATCAAGACGGTCAATCGCAAATTTCAGTTTTTTTTCGTTGCTGTCAATCAGCACTACATCATAGTTTTCGACAGAAAGCTGTTTTGCAAGCTTATACCCCACTTTTCCATCGCCGATAATAACTATTTTCATTTTTTTCACCTTCAACTGTCTTCTTATTCTTTAATGGCAGAGCAATTATAGCACCTTTAATTCTAAAGTACAATACGGATATTCTCTTCCCGGACAGACGCCGCGCCCCGCCTTGTCCTGGCACAGATGAAGGGCATGCAGTTTCTAACCGCATGCCCTTTTCCGTACTTATTTCATTCTTTATTCTTCTGCCGCTCTTGCCGCGATCTCTTTTTCCTGCACGTCTGAAGGCGCCTGCTCGTATCTTGCGAACTTATATTCGTAAGTTCCGCGTCCGCCCGTCATGGAACGGAGCACCGTACAGTAACCGAACAGCCCTGTCATCGGAATATCAGCCTCTATCACCTGTTTTCCGCCGGCAATCGGAGTCATGCCGAGGACACGGCCGCGCCGTTTGTTCAGATCTCCCATAACATCTCCCGTATAGTCGTCGGGAACCGTTACCTTCATAGATGCGATCGGCTCGAGAAGAACCGGCGACGCTTCCATAAATCCTTTCTTAAACGCCTGAACGGTAGCCGTCTTGAACGCCATCTCGGAGGAATCTACCGGATGATAAGAGCCGTCGTACAGCGTGGCCTTCACGCCTACTACCGGATATCCGGCAAGAGGTCCTTTGAGGACGGAATCCTGAAGTCCCTTCTCAACAGCCGGGAAGTAATTCTTCGGAACCGCGCCGCCTACTACGCACTCTTCAAATACATACGGAGTCTCAAGATCGCCTGAAGGCTCAAATCTCAT
The DNA here is from genome assembly GCA_944381125.1 of uncultured Mediterraneibacter sp. GTDB lineage: Bacteria > Bacillota > Clostridia > Lachnospirales > Lachnospiraceae > Mediterraneibacter. The sequence goes on from CALWKB010000141.1 coordinate 11,758, forward strand.
CTTAACATGTCCGTACTGTCCGTGTCCTCCCGACTGTTTCTTATATTTCGTATCCACATCGGAATTCTTTCGGATTGTCTCCCGGAAGGCCACCTTCGGCGTCTCCAGTTTAATCTCTACTTTATATCTTGCCGCCAGCTTGCTCGCAACAATCTCAAGATGCTGATCGCCCATGCCGTAAAGCAGGGTCTGTCTGTTCTCACTGTCATTGACAGCCTTAAGGGTAACGTCTTCCGCCGTCATTCTCGCGAGCGCCTGGGATACCTTGTCTTCATCCCCTTTATTCTTCACGGTATATCTCATATATGTATACGGAACAGAATAATCCGTCTTCGCATATGTTACCTGAGACGCCTTTGTGGAAAGCGTGTCGCCTGTACGGGTATTGGCAAGCTTCGCGATCGCGCCGATATCTCCCGCAAACAGTTCCGGAACCTCCGACGGCTTGTTGCCGCACATTGTGTAGAGCTTGCCCGGTTTTTCTTCGGAATCCGTATCCGCGTTATAAAGGACATCGTCTCCTTTAAGCACTCCGGAGCATACTTTCACGAATGAATATTTTCCGATAAACGGATCTACCATAGTCTTGAACACATATGCCGTTTTTGATTTTGAGAAATCATAATTCGCCTCAAAAATATCATTTGTCGTGCGGTTAATGCCCGCGCACGTCCTCTTGTCCGGGCTCGGGAAGAACCTTACGATATCGGACAGAAGGTTCGCAACGCCCTGCGCCTGAATATTGGATCCCATCGCGACAGGCACGATATCTCCGTCCATAACCTCCGTACGCATGGCCGCGCGGATCTCTTCGATAGAGAACTCCTCGCCGTTGAAATATCTCTCCATGAACTCTTCGCTTGTCTCGGCTACCGCCTCCATAAGCGAATCTCTGAGGATTTCAAGATTCGGCTTACAGTAATCCGGTATCTCGCACTCTTCTCTCTGGCCGATTCCCGTATATCTGCGCCCTGCGTTCTTAATTACATTGATGTAGCCCACAAGCTTCTCATTTTCACGGATCGGCTGGAAATGCGGAGCGATCTTCTTTCCGTATCTGGCAGTCAGATCTTCCACGACCTGACGGAAGCTGGCGTCGTCCACATCCATCTCCGTCACATAAATCATTCTCGGCAGATTGTACTTGTCGCACAGTTCCCAGGCTTTCTCCGTCCCGACCTGAACGCCGGCTTTTCCGGATACAACGATAACCGCCGCATCCGCCGCGCTGACTGCTTCTTCCACTTCGCCGACAAAATCGAAATATCCCGGCGTATCAAGAATATTGATTTTTGCTTTTTCCCACTCTATCGGAATCAGACTTGTACTGATAGAAAATCCGCGTTTCTGCTCCTCTTTATCAAAATCGCTGACCGTACTGGAGTCGGAAACCTTGCCCATACGGTTTGTCGCGCCTGATACGTACAGCATTGCCTCCACAAGACTTGTCTTGCCGCTTCCGCCGTGTCCGAGCAATACCACGTTTCTGATTTCGTCTGTTCTGTAAACCTTCATGCTGCTGCCTCCTTGTTATGTAGTTATTCTGCACACCATTTTACTCCCTTCGGCGTGCACATCATGGATACATTGTACTAAAAATCTCCTGCAATTACAACTCTTTTATGAATATTTCACATAAGTATTGCTTTTATTTACTTTTACAATGCAAAGTGATAAAATATTTTTGGCTGTGCTTTCGCACAGCCGTCCGCTGCGGCAGCGCCGCACCGGACCGTTTTATTATGTGAAAGGATTGCCAGACATATTATGAATTTAAGAAAAATAGGATTCGCAGGCCTTGGACTGATCGGCGGCTCTATCGCCAAAGCGGTTCGGCTTTATTATCCGGACTGTGAGATTGTCGCTTTTGACAAAAACCGTGAAACGCTCGCTCTTGCGGTGCAGGAAGGCACGATCCAGACAGCCTGCTCTTCCATTGACGATAACTTCAGAGGCTGCAGCTTTATTTTCCTCTGTACGCCCGTAGCGTACAGCGGAGCTTATCTCGCCCAGCTCAAAGACCTGGCGGACCGGGACTGCATCCTCACAGACGTCGGAAGCGTGAAGACTTCCATCCATGAGGAAGCCGCCGCCCTTGGGCTTGAGGAAAACTTTATCGGAGGACATCCCATGGCCGGTTCGGAAAAAAGCGGATTTGCCAATTCAAAAGCTCATCTTATTGAAAACGCTTATTATATCCTTACGCCTTCCGCCGGAGTCAGCCGGGAAAAAGTAGAAAAATACCAAAGCCTCATCGAATCGCTGAAAGCGCTTCCGATTGTGCTGGACTGCCGGGAACATGATTTCATCACAGGCACAGTCAGCCATCTGCCCCATATCATTGCGGCGACTCTGGTTAATTTCGTCCGGGACACGGATACAAAAGACGAGATGATGAAAGCGCTCGCGGCCGGCGGTTTCAAGGATATTACGCGGATCGCTTCTTCCTCCCCTGTCATGTGGCAGCAGATCTGTCTGAAAAACAGGGACAACATTTCCCGGATTCTGGGCAGTTATATCGATTCTCTGCAAAGGGCGAAAGCCTGCGTGGACAAAGAAGACGGACCGGGACTGTACACTCTTTTCGAATCGTCCAGAGATTACCGGAATTCCATGCCGGACAGCTCCGCCGGTCCGATCAAAAAGCAGTTCGCGCTGTACTGCGATATCATCGACGAAGCCGGAGGGATCGCGACTATCGCCACCATCCTTGCCAGCAACAATATTAATATCAAAAACATCGGCATTGTACACAACCGCGAATTCGAGGAAGGCGTGCTCCGCATCGAATTTTACCAGGAGCCGGCCTGCACGAAAGCCGCGGCTCTGCTTCAGAAATACCGCTATGTGGTTTACGAAAAATAAGTTTACAGAGAAAGGATCAGATATATTATGGAATTATGCGGCACTACAGGACTGCGCGGAACCGTCTCAGTTCCCGGCGACAAATCCATATCACACAGATGTGTAATGTTCGGCTCAATCGCCGAAGGTACGACAGAAATACACAATTTTCTTCCCGGCGCCGACTGCCTGGCCACAATAAGCTGCTTTCAGTCGCTTGGAATTGACATTGAACAGACCGGCTCCACGGTCAAAGTACACGGGAAAGGCCTTCACGGGCTCTCCGCTCCCGCCCGCACGCTGGATGTCGGCAACAGCGGCACAACGACCCGTCTCCTCTCCGGCATCCTGGCCGGACAGCCTTTCGAGTCAAGGCTGTCCGGAGACGAATCACTCAACTCGCGTCCCATGAAGCGGATCATTGATCCCCTCACACAGATGGGCGCGAATATATCCAGCGAACCCGGCAACGGCTGCGCGCCTCTTCTTATCGGCCCGTCTCCTCTTCACGGCATCCGCTACAATTCCCCGGTTGCAAGCGCTCAGGTGAAATCCTGCGTCCTGCTCGCGGGACTTTACGCGGACGGAGAAACATCCGTTACCGAGCCCGGCCTTTCGCGAAATCACACAGAACTTATGCTGCGGGAGTTCGGCGCGGATGTCCGCACCATCCATGAACCTTCCTCTTCCGGGGCAACAGCCGTGATCCGCCCGTGCGAACAGCTTTACGGCCAGAAAGTTACTGTTCCCGGAGACATTTCTTCCGCGGCGTATTTTATCGCCGCCGGACTGATTGTCCCTGACTCGGAGATCCATATCACAAATGTGGGGATTAATCCTACGAGAGCCGGAATTATCAAAGTCTGCAGGGATATGGGCGCTCAGATCGAACTGAGCGGCGAACGCACCGAAGGCGGAGAAAAGATTGCGGATATCACAGTCAGGACAAGCCGTCTCCACGGCACGGTAATCGAAGGAGACATTATCCCGGCGCTGATTGATGAAATCCCGGTTATCGCGGTTATGGCCGCTGTGGCGGACGGAACGACAGTCATCCGCGACGCAGCCGAGCTGAAGGTAAAAGAAACCGACCGGATAGCGACTGTTACCGACAATCTCAGGGCAATGGGCTGCCGCGTTTCACCCGCCGCAGACGGCATGATAATAGAAGGCGGCAGACTGAAAGGCGCATCCATACGCACGCACCTTGACCATCGGATCGCCATGGCGTTCAGCATTGCCGCTCTCGCGGCCGAAGGCACTACCAAAATATCGGACAGCAGATGTGTGGATGTATCTTATCCGACATTCTATGATACACTTAAAGCGCTTGTGTAACTGCTTTCGCAGCAAAAGAAATACCGGAATGTGCCCTTTGCACTTCCGGTATTTTCTGATTCAGTAATACTTTACCGAAACCGATTTTCCCATTTTTTCAGCGGTTCTGACAAGCTGTTCCACCAGATTCATCCGCATGCTTAAGTCAAAGCTCAGCTCAGAATTTTTATGGGCGTCGTTTACCGCCGTTCCCACAAACAGGCTGATTTCCGTACATTCTTCTATCAGAAGCCTTGCCAGGCGGGACGCTCCGTTGTCTGCGTCCAGCTCGTCGAAAAACTCCGGATCAAATTCTCCCTCCGCATATTTATTCAACAGTTTAAGACAGCCGCCCAGGGTGAGCACTCCCTCTGTCACAAGGTCGATCCCGTCGATTGCCGCTGTAGGCGGCACGTCCGGACTGCGGCTGTCCATCTGTGTTATAATCTCTTTTCCCAGGACGCGGGCCGCGATGTTGGAACTGGTTCCCCCGCAGACGACTTTCTTTCCTTCCGCGCGCATAAATTCATGCATCAGTTTTACGTCGTCTTCCCTGTTCTTCGGAGGCCCGGTAAATATATTGACAATTCTTCGTTCGATGATGCGGGCGACCGCCGCGGTCGTATCATCTCCCGGCTTTTCTTCGTACAGTTCTTCACACGCCTGAATCAGAAGCGCCGCAAGCCGGGACGCGGACATCGTCTTCCCGGTACATTTCAGCGTGTACGCGGCAACCGCATCCCAGGTCCATCCCTGCAGGTTCAGAACAGAGCCCGCGCCGGCATAAATCACTCCGTCGCTCACAAGGGCAAAACAGTCGTTTTTCTTTACCTGAAACCGGTATTCGCGAATCTTCTTTCCTTCAATCTCCCGGGTCTGATACGGGTAATCCACAATTTTTCCGTCCCGGATAAATATACAGGACGGATTGTCAAATTCCGCCAGATATGCCTGCCCGCTGTGAAAAATCTGAAGGACGGAAAAGGTTGCGTAGGCCACTTTCCGCACCCGGCACACCGGAAGTGTTTTTGCCACAGTCTCCACGCATGCTTCCAGACGCGCCCCCTCCCTGAGCATTGTTCCCAGTATTTTGGCCGTCAGAGTGGCAAGAATATTCGCCTTAACTCCGCTTCCCATTCCATCCGCCAGAATCACGATGTCCGAATCATCTGTTTTCAGGACCTCCACTTTGTCTCCGCACAGCTCTTCCTGATATTTGTTCAGACTTCTCCAGGCCACATCAATACTAACGCTCATAGCCTAGTCCTCCCCGTTCAGAATCGAATCTCTCAGCTTTGTCAGCGTCACTTTTGTCTCTGCCGTCGTCTCTCCCAGAAGCCCTGCAATCTCCTGCGCCACCATCATCTGTTTTTCAATTACTTTCTGCGCCATCTCCACGGTTTCCACTTTCAGATTATAGTGCTGCTCTCTGATCTTTTCCTCGCGGGTCACATCACGGAATATGACAAGCGCCGCGTCCATGTTCTCTATGTACACAATTGTCTCCTCAGCCGTTATCCGCCCGTTTTCAAGCTTTATCTTCTTATTCGGCAGCGACGACCCCGTCAGAAGTACTTCTTCAATGTCCCCCGCTTCTATAAATTCAAAGATGTACCGCTTTACAGCCTCTTCATGGCCGACTCCAAGCAGCTCCTGCCCTTTCTGATTGCAGTCCAGTATTCTCATGTCATTTCCGATTACAAATATCATGTTCGGCGTAGCGTCCAGTACGACATTGGCCATGGATTCCGCCTTTGCCAGCGCGTACGGCATACACATGGACAGTTCCGCCTTGCCCTGGAAAACAGCCACAGCCTTTTCCCGGCAGGTGGAATACCCGCACGCGCCGCAGTTCAGTTCATCTTCAGGCGAATACTTGCCAGTGGATCTCAGAATACGGGTTATCTGCTCCTGCGAAGGCACGGGATCCGAAAGCCCGCGGCCGCCGAACTGTCTGGACAACCCGTCCGCGCCCATGTCCGGAAGATCCCGGGCCGCCTTATATGTCACGCTTTTTTCGATCTTCACTTTCGTCTTTACATAAGAGGTGTTCCACTGAGCGGATGCCGGTCCTTTCGCGCATCCTCCTTCACACACATTCGCCTCGATAAAGCAATGGTCCAGTTCTCCTCTTTGCAGACACTCAAGCATCTCCATACAATTTTCAAGTCCGTCAACAAATACCTTGTGGTATCCGTCCGCCTCTTCTTCCGTTATCACAGACTGAATCACACCGCCGCTGACCGGATACAGGCGGTTGATCTTCGGATCCGGATTTCCCATAGGCCTGTCCCCGCAGTCGCGTATATTAATCCCGGCCTCTTTCAGCCAGACCGCCAGTTCTTCAAAAGTCAGAATCGCGTCAACCGCTCCCGCTACTCTCTCGTCGCCGGCCGCTTCCTGCTTTTTCGCAATACACGGGCCCAGGAACACAACTTTTACATCCTGGCCGTAAATCTTTTTAATATAACGGCCATGTGCGATCATGGGGGAAACAACCGGCGCCATCATCGCCGCGCAGTCCGGATAATATTTTTCAATCAGATCATTTACGCTCGGGCAGCATGTTGTAATGATATTCGGCATTTTCCCCTCCCGGATCAGCCTCTTGTACATGTCTGTCACAAGAGCGGCGCCCTCGGCTGTCTCCCGGACCTCGGAAAAGCCCAGCCGTTCCAGAGCGTCCACTACCTGTCCGGGCCTGTCAAACTCCAGTACGCCTGCGTAAGAGGGCGCGATGGAAACTACCGTGCGCAGCCCCCGGTCGAGAAAACTCTTTACCCGTTCCAGATCACTGGCAAATGTTTTGGCATTCTGGGGACAGACTTCCAGGCACCGCCCGCAGCTGATGCAGTGGTCAACCATGATCCGGGCCTGCTCGTCCCTGACGGTAATCGCCTTCACGGCGCAGTGGCGGACACATTTGTAGCAGTGACGGCATTTTGCGTCTTTAAAATCAATAACTTTCATTGCGGATGATCCTCCTTTCCGTGAATTTTCCTGTTTCTAACCCGCCTGAAACCTTCCGCCGGGAAGCGCTTATGGGCGAATGCTGATTTTTTTCATTATTTCGGCAATCATTCCCGCGCGGTTAAACGGCACCATGAAGTAATATCCATCCGCCGTGCCGTCCAGTTTCTCCGCTATATCCGCGGCAATATCCACGCCCACGCCCTGCGCCTCCTCCCGGCTCATATCTTTATCATACCGGGCGATAATCTCATCCGGCACGTTGATTCCCGTGATTTCATTCTTCATGAATACTGCGTTCCTGTAGCTTACAAGAGGCATGATTCCGCATATGATCTTTGTGTCTGTTCTGCTCTTTATGTAACGGATTCTTTCTATATCCTCATCGGAATAAATCGGCTGAGTCAGGAAAAACGTGGCGCCTGCTTCGCATTTTT
>CALWKB010000142.1 GCA_944381125.1 uncultured Mediterraneibacter sp.
CCGGCCTCTTTCAGAGCTTTCATGTCCGTCAGCTCTTCCCCTTTGAGAGAATGAGAGACTGCCGCGGCCTGATAGACGCGGATGCCTTCCGCCGACGCTCTGCTCAGTATGTCATTTAAAACAGGAACATTGTCTACTGTCGGAGAAGTATTCGCCATGCATACGACGGAAGTAAAACCGCCTTTTGCGGCCGCGAGCGAGCCGGTGTGCAGGTCTTCCTTGTAAGTGAATCCCGGATCCCGGAAATGAACATGAGTATCTATAAGTCCGGGAGCGATTACAAGGCCTTCCGCGTTCAGAACCTCTTCTTCAGGTCCGGCGGGAAGATCCGGACTGATTTTCAAGATTTTTCCGTCTCTGATCAGAAGATCGGAAGCGTATATTTTCTGCGCTTCGGGATCTGTAATCTGTCCGTTTTTAATAATCATAAACAAGTCCTCCTTGAGAAAACATTTTTCAGAACTGCCGGAATCGCCAAAAGTACATTCCGGGATCGGAAGCGACCGCCGGTAATCCGGGCAGTCCTGCATTACGGTTTGCCGCTGTCATAAAAACCGGGAGGACATACGCCGCATCACGGCAGTCCTCCCGGTAAAATCCAGACAACCTATTTCCTACAGATGACGGTAAAGATGACGCGGTATGCCGTCTACCATAACAGGAGATACGTCGCCCTGGATCAGCGGGCGTACATAGTTGATAAATTCGTCAGTTACATAAGAACCGTCTTCTGTCACCCAGTTGCGGGGTACAAGTTTTTCATCATTGGCGATCTTATGAACGTCTTTCACCTCGGTTCCGCTCTGATACGGATCGTCTGACAGGCGCTTGAGGACAACCATTTTTCCGGAATCCCCTTCATCCGCAGCTTTGACAGCCGCGCCGCCTACCTGGTAGGCTTCCAGAATATCTACGCGGGACGCGCAGTGCGAAGCCGCGCGCTGCAGGGAACTGAGTTCGATGGAACGGGTCTTGCAGCCGATCTCTCCGGCAATAAAGCTTGCCAGATAATTTGCCGTGCCGGAAAGCTGTTTGTGTCCGAATGCGTCGACAAAGTCGATGCTCTGTCCCAGCTCGCAGACATAACGTCCGTCTGCCAGGCGGATGCCCTCGGATACGGCTACTACTACGGAAGATTTCTTTGTGAGAAGCTCTTTTACCTTCGCGCTGAATGCCTCAATGTCAAACGGCAGCTCGGGAAGATAAATAAGATCAGGTCCGGAGCAGTCCTCGCCTTTGGCGAGAGCGGAAGCTCCGGTAAGCCATCCGGCGTTTCGTCCCATAATCTCCACGATAGATACAAGACCTTTATCATACTCAAGACAGAAACTGTCGCGGATGATCTCTTTTACGGAAGTTCCGATATACTTGGCTGCGCTTCCGTATCCGGGAGTGTGGTCTGTGAGCGCAAGGTCGTTGTCAATTGTCTTCGGGCATCCGATAAAGCGTGTCGGATGTCCGGTTACAATCGCGTAATCGGATAACTTTTTGATTGTGTCCATGGAATCATTTCCGCCGATATAAATAAATGCTTCGATATTCAGTTTGTCCAGAATTCCGAAAATTTTCTCATATACTGCCTGATCCTGGTGAATATCGGGAAGTTTGTAACGGCAGGAGCCTAAAAATGCCGCAGGTGTTCTTTTAAGAAGCTCTGCGTCAAGTTCATTGGTAATATATTCAGACAGATCAATGTAGCGTTCCTGGAGAAGTCCCTGGATGCCGTGCAGCATTCCATATACTTTTCCGGCGCCGCGGTCTTTAGCCGTACGGTATACACCTGCAAGGCTTGAATTGATTGCAGCTGTAGGGCCGCCTGACTGTCCGACAATAACGTTTCCTTTCATGTTTCTGATACCTCCGTTTTACATAAATAAAGTTTGTCATATTCGTGCTTTGAAAACGACTCTATTAACAGTTTAGTGCATAATACCAAATTTGTAAATGAAAAAATTAAATATATAGTCATAATAACGAAAAGAATTCGGTTGCCTTTTGTCGGAAATTCATGTATGATACTAATACTTTAATCAGTCTGATTAAATCTTTGTTCACCATCAGTTTCTGATGATTTTCACACGAATCGGGGAAATAACCGCCGTACCGGGTACGGCATCGGCTGTCTGCGGGCATCTGCGCGGCTGAAGAAAAAAGAATATGGAAGAGATGTATGAAGTTCTGAAGTTTATTGAACACGGCGCCCGGTGCCGTCAGAGCATGGACTGCGTAAGAGGAAGTCTGCTTATCTGTTATCTGCGCGATAATCCGGAGGTGGAAAAGGAGATTCTTTTTGAGTGGTTCCGGCAGATCGGCGTCAGTCTGGATCAGTTTCAGAGATGCCGCAACGGAGGAAGGTACAGGTATCTGAATCCATACAGCATTGTAGTAGGAGAGAACAAAAAGGTATATCTTCTGGACCTGGAAGCGCCGGAAAACGAACCGGTGATGAAAAAAATGCAGAACCGTGCGGTAAGAAATCATTTTATAAGGCAGACTGCCGGGGCAGTTATGGGAGTCGCCGGGGATGCGGACCTGTACGGATACGGGAAAACCATGCAGTTTGTACTTGCGTATGCAGTCGTGACGCCAAAGCTGACCCGGCGGGAAGAAAAGAGAATGTCCCGGGTTATCAGCCGGTGCACGGAAAACCTGAGAAGCCGTTACAGCAAAGCGCGGCAGGCCGCGGATGACATACCGTCCGCAGCGAAGCCGCTTTCGCTGTCTTTACCGTCGGGATGGAAGACGGCTGCCGCGGTCGGCTGCCTCGGGGTGCTCGCGGCTTTCGGATCGACTCTGTACGGGGAGGGCGGACAGAAGACGGGAGGAGAAAGCGCCGCTGCGGGAAACGGGGAATCCCCGGAAAATACGGCTTCGCAAAAACAGGAAACGACAGGCCGGGCGGACGCGGAAGAAAGCCGGATATATCAGGATGCAGACGGGAGGGCAGACGCGGAGGCATATATTTCGGGAGCGGTTCAGTGTCTGAAGAACTGTCTGCTGCAGAATACTTCTCAGGGAAACGAGCAGGCGATTCTGTGGGGGAAAGAGCTGGAGCTGAGTGTGGTCCGGTCGCTGGCTTCTGTCTATGAGAGAGAAGAGATGACGGAAGAAGCGATTATGGCATATGGCCGACTGCTGGAGATTGAGGAGGGGACCGGACAGATTGAAGACGCGGCAGAAAAGAAAATGAAGCTGGAGGCAGAACAGGGGCAGTACGCAAAGGCGGTGCTTACAGGAGAAGAAGCTCTTGTGCGCGCGGAAGACTCGGAAAAGATACAGGGACTGACAGAAA
>CALWKB010000143.1 GCA_944381125.1 uncultured Mediterraneibacter sp.
AAAGACGAGTACAGGCTGTTTAACCGTGCGGTGGAAACATTTCTTGGAAAATAAAAAAAGAGGAAGAAGTGCGGATGTGCGCTTCTTCCTCTTTTAACATTGTGATCTCAGATTTTTCCGGTAAACAGTGTGCCGGCCTTCCCGCCTTTGACAATGTCATACAGGGCTTCCGGGCGTTTGCCGTTGGTGACGATGGTGTCGATGCCGTTGGATGTGGCAAGCTCTGCGGCCTGCAGTTTGGTGCGCATGCCGCCGGTGCCGCGCCTGGAGCCGGCGCCGCCCGCCAGCGCGTAGACTTTCTCATCGATCGTATCGATCTGTTCGATCAGTTTTGCGTTAGGGTGGAGCCTCGGGTCGCTGTCATAGAACCCGTCGATGTCAGACAGGATGACCAGCCGTTTTGCACGGCAGAGTACGGCTACTACGGAAGAGAGCATATCGTTGTCGCCGAACAGACGGTCCTCGGATTCGATCTCTGTGTAGCTTACGGAGTCATTCTCATTGACGATCGGGATCACGCCCATTTCCAGAAGGGCGTCGAATGTGTTTGTCAGGTTTTCTTTTTTCTCTTCCTGCTCGATGTCCTCTGCGTTGAGAAGGATCTGGGCTACGGTCTTGTCATAATCCCCGAAAAACTTGTCATAGAGGTACATGAGGCTGCACTGCCCGACAGCGGCTGCGGCCTGTTTCATACGCATGCTGTTGTAGTCCGGGCGCCCTTTCATGCTCAGTTTATTTCTTCCCACGGCAATGGCTCCGGAAGAGACCAGAATCACTTCGTATCCCATGTTCTGGATGTCCGCCAGCGTGCAGACCAGACGGTCCGTGGCGCGCAGGTCGCTCCTGCCCGAGTCGTTGGTGAGTGTGGATGTTCCTACTTTTACTACAATTCTGTTATTATAAAGTGCCATGATGCGATTTGTCCTTTCCATATTCGTTCCATCTGATATCATATCACAGAGTCGTAAATTGCAAAAGTATATTTTATCTTTGTTTTGCATTTGGATAGATCCGCCGCATTTTTTCATCGTCGAAGTTTTTGTCGATGAGATGTTCCCAGCCGCTGTCCGCCGCAGCGCTGCCTGCGCGCTGATCGTAGCGCACCAGCGCCGCGGACGAGACGATGATATCCGCGGCCATGAATACGACCAGGATCCAGGTGGCGATATATCCGGCGATTTTCGGGATGCGCTCGATCCAGCCGGAGAAACGTGGATAGAGCAGTTTGATCCACACGACTGCTGCGATCCCCCAGAAGAAGCAGTAGAGAAGATTGACCCTGCCGCCCAGGTTGAACGGGATCTTACTGTAATCCCAGAAGACCTGTCCGAATACAAGTTCGGTAAACACGCTGCATACATATTCGTAAGCGCCGCCGAGGAGAGTTCCGACAAAGAAAATGTGCCGGTCCGGCTTATCCCGGTCTTTGTACAGGAGCGTCGTAGCCAGGGTGATGGCCAGACCCCATACGATACTGAACGGCCCCCATACGAGGCTGCTGCGGCTCATCCACACGCCGCCTGTGATCCGGCAGAAGATGGTCTCGGTGAAGTCTCCGAGAAGAGAGCCGATGAGGAACAGCCAGAACAGTTTGTAGAATCCGCAGCCTTCTGCGAATTTTCCCTCTTTTATTATCTCTTCAGATGCCTCTTCAATGGAAGGATAGACCTTTGTCATACGCCGGCTCACATAATCCACGATCCGCCGGGCGGTTCTGTATACCGCAGTGATCAGCTTTCCGTGATTTTTTTGCTGCCCGGTTTTTGCGCGGCGCAGATGGAGAAGCGCGGCCAGGGAGACGGCAGAGTCGATTGTAAGGAAAGCGGTAAGGAGCCATGTGATAACGGCGGGCACCGGTTTCGGGATAAATTCATAGAGAAAGATGAAAAACGTATTGCCGTACCGGACGGCTGCGGCGCCGAGTATTGCCCAAAGAAGGGTGTACTGAAGGCAGATGTATCCGTCGAAATTCCATTTTTTGTGAGAATAGTCCCACCATTTATGCCGGTTCAGGCGTTCCAGAATCTTTCCGGCGTACCATTCGGTGACGGTCGCCACGATGCCGCAGCCGATCAGCAGAAAGACCGGATCATCTGTCAGGTCGGAAAGGGTGATCTGCATAATGACCGCGGCGATGCCGTAGACCGGGCAGAACGGTCCGGTGGAAAATCCCCGGTTGGTGAAGCGCTGGTTTTTGATCGAACCGACCATGGCCTCGATCACCCAGCCGAAGAAGGAATAAATGAGAAAGAGCCAGAGAAGTTCCGTAATTGTAAGCCTCATAGTTATCTTATGTATGCCTCCTGTAATAGAAATTTTTCTGTAAAAGGTAAAAACATAGTATCACAGAGATGCCGGCATGGCAACACGGGAGACAGAAGAAGACTGGAAGGAGTTTTACATACATTTAACATTTTTAACATTCTATCTGCAGATTCCATGTTATAAAATAGACGGCGTAATATCCGGGAAATATCCCGGCTCAGCGAAAGGAAACCAGAACGTAAGGGATATCTTCCAGGTTGATTATTGACAAAGAAAAGCGTATGATACAGATGGAACTCGAACTGGATGATTCCATCTGTACAGTGATGGATTATTTTGAGATATTTCTGAAGCGTATGATGATGTGCAGGAGAGCCGCAGAGCGACTGAACTGCAAATTCAAGCTGGTGGCGAATGGAAATAAATTATGTTGACTGCAAAGGAGAAAAATATGGAAAACATTTACATGAACAGAGAATTGTCCTGGCTGAAATTTAACGAGAGAGTGATTGAGGAGGCGGAAAGCCCGGCAGTTCCGCTGTGCGAACGCATGACGTTTGTATCTATTTATCAAAGCAATCTGGATGAATTCTTCCGGGTGAGAGTGGGATCTCTTCAGGATCAGATGCTGATTAACCGGAAAATCAGAGACAATAAGACGAAGATGACGTCCGAAGAACAGATCAGGGCAATTCTCAAAGAAGTAAAGCGGCTGAATAAAAGAAAAGACGCGGCGTATAAAAATCTTATGGAACAGATAGCGGGATATGGAATCAGGCTGATTGATTTTACAACTGCAAAACCGGACGAAAAGAAATATCTGGAACAGTATTTCAACCGCGAGATCGTTCCCTTAAGCTCGCCCACGATCGTGGGAAAACGCCAGCCGTTTCCGTTCCTGAGAAACCAGGAGATATACGCGGTCGTGGTGCTTGAGACAAGGAGTAAAAAAGAGAGGATCGGTATTATTCCATGCACCAATAATATGGTGCAGCGCCTGATCGAGCTGCCCGGCGGGAAGGGCAGATATATGCTGTCTGAAAATGTCGTGCTTCACTATATCGGAAAAGTATTTAAAGGATATAAGGTAAAAGGAAAATCGCTGATCCGTGTAATAAGAAATGCGGATATTGACGCGGACGCACTGTACGATGAGGATCTGGACTACAGAGATTTTATGGAAGAACTGATGAAAGAGCGGAAAAAGCTCTCGCCTGTGCGTCTTGATATGTCGCGGGAAATGGATCCGGCGGTAATCGAGGCGCTGTGCAGATATCTGGACGTACTGCCGGAACGTGTTTTTAAAAGCGAAGCTCCCCTGGATGTTTCCTTTATTTTTGAAATTCAGGATCTGCTCCGCATGAATCCGGAGCTGTTTTATGAGAAAAGAGTTCCTCAGAAATCACCGGATTTCCGGGATGGGGAAAGTGTTCTTGACCAGATCAGGAGAGAGGATAAACTTCTGTCATATCCTTATGAGGCGATCCGGCCATTCCTTAAAATGCTCACGGAGGCGGCGGAAGATGACAGCGTGATTTCGATTAAGATGACGCTCTACCGTCTGGCAAGACAGAGCAAGGTAATTGAGGCGCTCTGCGAGGCCGCGGAGAACGGAAAGGAAGTTGTTGTTCTTGTGGAACTGCGCGCCCGTTTTGACGAGGAAAACAATATCCGCTGGTCGCGCATGCTTGAAAAAGCAGGCTGCCAGATCATATACGGCCTGGAAGGCTATAAGGTTCACTCTAAGCTCTGCCTGATTACAAGGAGAGGAGAAGAAGGCGTCGAGTATATTACGCAGATAGGAACCGGAAACTACAATGAAAAAACAGCCCGGCTTTACACGGATCTGTCGCTTATGACAGCGGATGAACGTATCGGAATGGAAGCGGCGCGCGTGTTCCAGGCTCTGGCGAAAGGCGAAGTCGTGGAAGAGGCGGATCATCTGCTTGTCGCGCCGAAATGTCTGCAGTCCAGAGTCCTAGATATGATTGATGAAGAGATCAGACGCAAAAAGAACGGAGAGGAAGCGTATATCGGACTTAAGCTTAATTCGCTTACAGATAAGCGCATTATGGACAAACTGGTAGAGGCGTCCTGCGCCGGCATCCGCATAGATATGATCGTAAGAGGAATCTGCTGCCTTATTCCCGGTATTCCCGAAGCAACGGAGAATATCCGTGTGATAAGTATTGTGGGAAGATTTCTGGAGCATTCCAGAATTTATATTTTCGGCTGCGGCGAACGGACGAAATATTATATCGGCTCCGCGGACTTTATGACGAGAAATACAGTGAAGCGTGTAGAGGTGGCCGCACCGGTTTATTCAGAAGCGCTTAAAACAAGAATCCGGGGGATTTTTGACCTGATGCTCAGCGACAACAAAAAGGCCAGAATCGAGGACAATAAGGGCGTTTATTCGGCGGTGAAATGCGACGGAAAACCGGTTAATTCGCAGGAAGCGCTGTATCAGGAGGCGTACGACAGAGCGGCGAACAGAACGGAGAACAGCTCTTCTTCGGGAAATAATCAGTAAGAAAAAGACAGTAAGGTGATAAGATGATTTTTAAATTTGGCGGGCAGCTGCTCCCGGTTGAACCGGATGAATGGATGAAGGATCAGGTTCCGGCGGTTTTTATAACCGACTCAAAGCATGCGGACGAAGTGCTGGAAAAGGCAGGTATTATTTATGAAAATGAAATCCAGATTTCAAAGATAGGTTTCTGCAGACTGGAAAATCAGCAGGACTGCGTGGTAGGAACTCTCTGCATTCCGAAACTGCTTGATGTGCTTGGCAGCAGATACAGAATGTACTTCTTTGTAAACCGGAGCAATGTGGTAATTGTGGACGATGAAGATTTTTCCGTTCGTCTGATCCGGAGGATTCAGCGCAGGAAAACGCATCAGGGAGAGACGAAGGAGAGATTTCTTTATAATTTTATCGCCGAGTTTATCAGCCGGGATCTGGAGATGCTGGCTGCTTATGAGCGGAGGCTTCTCCGGATGGAAGAGCAAGTGGGCCTGAAAGATATATCCGACTTTCAGACGAAGCTGATGCCGATTCGTAGAGAACTTCTGAATCTGCGCAGTTATTATGATGAAATCATGGATTTGAGCCGGGAGCTGGAAGAAAATGAAAACGGCTTTTTCCTGAAGAAGCATCTGAAATATTTCGGAACCCTGGCTGACCGGGCGGACCGGCTGATGAGCCGGACCAGCCATCTTCTGGAATACGCCCAGCAGGTAAAAGACGCTTATCAGGCGCAGGTTGACGCGAAACAGAACAGCAACATGCAGTTCCTGACCGTGATTTCTACAATATTCTTCCCGCTGACATTGATTACGGGCTGGTTCGGCATGAACTTTAAAGACATGCCGGGACTGGAAAACGGATATCCGCTGATTGTGCTGCTCAGTATTGTGGTCATAATCGGATGTCTTATTATTTTCAAAAAGAAACATATAATTTAGATTTATAATTCAGGCGCTGGTCCGGAGGATTCCCTCCGGATCAGCTGCGCGTGGAGGAGAAGCGTTCCGATGGACACCTGATTCATCAGGCTGTTCAGAGCATAATAACCGCTTTTTCCCAGTTCGATTCTGTCCTGGCGGACAGATGTCAGAGGCGGATCGGTATACGGACATACGGGGATATCGTCAAAACCGATGATGCTGATATCTTCCGGGATACGGAAGCCGAGCTGTTTGCACTGGGTAATGGCCGCGGTGGCGAAAGTGTCCTGGCAGCAGATTATCGCGGTCATGCCCATATCCAGAAATCGGGGCAGATGTTTTTCCATGCACTCCGAAAGAAAGTAGGAACAGCCGGCCCAGCTGTCGTCGGCATACAGTCCGTGATGCTCCATTGCCTGAAAAAAGGCTCTGTAGCGGACCTGCATGATATGAGAGCCGAGCGCGCTGCTCAGGTAGGCGATTTTTTCATGCCCCAGGTCTTTCAGATAAGCGATTGCCAGTTCCATACCTTCCGCATTGTCGATTCCGACGTAAGCCGTATTTGGATTCCCTACGATGTGGTTGTCGTAAAGAACCACGGGGGTGCGGCTTGTCTGGAAGTCTTTCATCCATGGTTCATTTAAAGAAAATCCGAGCGCAAAAGCTCCGGAGTAATCGTTTTGAAGCATAAACACATCATAAGAAACTTTTTCCTGTACATGAATGTCAACAGGAGCAATTTCCACTTCATATCCGGCCGGCTCTGCCATCTGCCGGAATCCCATTACTATATCATAGGCGAAATGATGAGGTTCTTTATACTGGATATTATCCCGCTGGACAATAATGCAGAGTCTCCGGCGGGCGTTTTTATAGCGCCTCAGTTTTGTATATCCGAGTTCGACGGCTGTTTCGAGAATTTGTTTTTGTAATGTTTCGCTGATGTCCGGAGCGTTGTTCAAAGCTTTCGATACGGTTCCCTTTGATATATTTAATTTATCGGCGATATCCTGTATTGTTGTCATTTTCTGCTCCTTTCCGCGAAAAAGAATTCTTTTTTTATTATAGAGAATATTGCGGAGAAAATCAATTGGAGAAAATATATAGTAAATACAACGCACCATCAGTTTAGATAAGTTTCGGGATACGGTTTAAAACTGCACAAATCCAGAATGCGAAAATTGTGAATAGTATATAAAGATGGCGTATTTTGCGCGATTTGCTTGACGCTGCCGCATAAAAGGACTAAGATTATACACAACGAAACAATACGAAACATTTAATATAAGGAGGATGACGAGAGAATGAGAAAAAAAGCATTGTCAGTTCTTCTGGCGTCTCTTATGACGGCAGGGCTGGCCGTGACAGGGCTTACAGGCTGCAATAACAGCAAAGACGGGACGGAAAGCATCCGTCTTATGGTCTGGTCGCCCCAGGGAGATCAGTCCAAAGATCAGGGAGAGTGGCTGCAGACCTGCTGCAACGCGTTCGCGGAAGAGCACCCGGAATGGGATATTACTTTTGTGTACGGTGTGGCGGATGAAGCGAGCTCCGCGGGACAGGTATCGCAGGACGCCCAGGCAAGCGCGGATGTGTTCCTCTATGCGAACGATAATCTGACTACCATGACGGACGCCGACGCCCTTGCGAAATTCGGGGGAAAGTATCTGGATGAGATAAAGGCTTCCAATTCCGAAACTTCGCTTGCTTCCGTGACAAAGGACGGCGAGGTGTACGGCGTGCCGTTTGCGATTAATACCTGGTTTATGTTTTACGACAAAAGCGTTTTCACAGAGGAGGACGTGAAAAATCTTGACACAATGCTGGAAAAAGGAGTTGTGGCCTTTCCGTTTACAAACTCCTGGTATCTGCCGGCGTTTTACTTCGGAAACGGATGCACCCTTTTCGGAGATGGAACAGACGCTTCCCTGGGCGCGGATTTCGGCGGCGAAAAAGCCCGGGAGGTTACAGATTATCTGATAGATCTGGAGTCAAATCCTAATTTCAGAATTGATGATCTCGGATCCGGAATCGCGGGACTGCGCGACGGCAGCATTAACGCGATATTCTCCGGCTCATGGGATGCGGGCGCGGTGCAGGAGGCTCTTGGCGACAATATGGGAGTGGCGGCGCTTCCCACATATACATTGAACGGAGAAGAAAAGCAGATGTATTCCTACGCGGGAACGAAAGCAGTCGGCGTAAACGCGCAGAGCAAATATATGCTGCCGGCCGTCGAACTGGCGATTTTCCTCGGCAACGAATATTCACAGCGGCTTCACTATGAACTTGAAAATGTAGTGCCTACGCATACGGCGCTGCTGGCCGACGGGGATATTCTGTCAAATGAAGTGGTGGCGGCGATTAACGATACATTTAACCGCACGTCGATTCTGCAGCCGAATCTGGCGGAAATGGCAAACTGCTGGACTCCGGTGGAAAACATGGGAAAAGGGATAAGAAACGGTTCGATTACTCATGAAAATTCGGCGGAACAGACAGAGATGATGAATGAGACAATGAACAGTGACGGAATCTGAGAATGAGGTGACGAGGATGGGAATATTTAAAAAGAGAGTAAATGAATTTCCGACTCCCTGGACATGCGCAAAAGCGATCCGGGAGGGCGGACCCGAGACAAAACTTTCCATGATACTCATGGGATTCGGAAATATTATCCACGGCCAGATTATAAAAGGACTTCTTTATCTGGCGGTTGAAGCGGCATATGTTGTTTTTATGATTGTAAACGGGTTCGGATTTCTGCGTATGCTTCCGTCTCTTGGCAGCGTTCCGCAGAAAGAAATCTGGGACGAGGCGCAGCAGATTTATGTTTATACAAAAGGCGATCAGTCTATTCTGATTCTCCTTTACGGCGTGGCTACTGTTCTCCTTACAGTGCTTATGATATGCGCGTGGCGCGGAGCATTAAAAAGCGCGTATAAGGCGGAATGCCTGGCGAAGCAGGGCAGGCATGTCAATAATTTCGCGGAGGATCTGAAATCTCTTCTTCACGAAAATCTGCAGAAACTTCTTATGACCCCGCCGATGTTTTTTATCGGAGCATTTACAATACTGCCGCTCATATTTATGATCTGCATGGCATTTACAAACTACAGCAAGCTTGACGGCCATCTTATGCTTTTTGACTGGGTGGGTCTTGATAACTTTAAAGCGCTGTTTGATTCTACAAGTATACTGGGAAGCACTTTCTGGTCGGTACTTGGATGGACTCTTGTCTGGGCGTTTTTCGCGACATTTTCAAACTACATATTCGGAATGATCGTTTCTCTTCTGATCAACCGGAAGGGGACAAGGGCAAAAGGATTCTGGAGATTCTGCTTTGTTCTTTCATGTGCCGTGCCGATGTTCGTATCCCTGCTGATTATGAGAACCATGCTTCAGCCGGAAGGCGCGGTCAATGTCCTGCTGCGAAATCTCGGACTTATTGCTTCCGACGCAAGTCTTCCGTTCTTTACCGATCCAACATGGGCAAGAGTAACGGTTATTATTATAAATATCTGGGTCGGCGTGCCTTATACGCTGCTTCAGCTTACAGGTGTTCTCCAGAATATTCCGGAAGAGCTGTACGAGGCGGCACGTGTTGACGGAGCGAATTCCATACAGATTTTCTTCAAAATTACGCTGCCGTACATGCTGTATGTAACAACGCCGTATCTGATTACGACATTTACCGGGAATGTAAATAACTTCAATGTCATCTACCTGCTGTCGGGAGGCGATCCGGTTACAGATTTATCGTCGACTGCCGGCAAGACAGACCTGCTTGTCACATGGCTTTACAAACTGACGATAGATAAACAGTATTACAATATCGGCGCGGTTATCGGTATTCTGACATTTGTTATTCTTGCCGCGGGCGCGCTGATTACGTACAGAAACAGTAAGTCATATAAAGAAGAAGGAGGGTTCTAGGCATGAAGAGAGAAAAGATGCATTCCGCAAAGACCAGACGGTTTATAAACAACTCGATCGTGCATGCGGTTCTCGGCGTACTTGCCGTGATATGGGTATTCCCGATCGTATGGGTTATCCTGACAAGTTTCCGTGCGGAGAAGGGTTCCTATGTGTCCACCTTCCTGCCGAAATCTTATACGATTGACAATTACATTAAATTGTTTACAGATACGACGATCCTGGACTTTCCGCAGATGTTTATGAATACGCTTTTCATCGCGGTCTGCTCCTGCATTCTGTCTACGTTTTATGTGCTGGCGGTATCCTACTGTCTGTCAAGGCTTCGGTTTAAGCTGAGAAAGCCATATATGAACATGGCAATGATTCTTGGTCTTTTCCCGGGATTTATGTCCATGATAGCGGTATATTTTATTCTGAAGGCTCTCGGCATGACGGAGGGAAACCTGATCAAGCTGGCTCTGATACTTGTCTACTCCGGAGGCGCGGCGCTGGGCTTTCAGATTGCAAAAGGATTTTTTGACACAATTCCGATTGCGGTGGATGAAGCGGCGCTGCTGGACGGATGTACAAGATGGCAGATATTTACAAAGATTACATTGCCTCTCAGTAAACCGATCGTTATTTATACTACGCTGACCGCCTTTATGGGACCGTGGCTTGATTTTATTTTCGCGAAGGTCATCTGCCGCGCGAATTCCGACCAGTATACAATCGCGATCGGACTGTGGAAGATGCTGGAAAAGGAATATATTGACAACTGGTACACCTGCTTCGCTGCGGGAGCGGTGCTGATCTCTGTTCCGATCGCGGCGCTGTTCCTGTACATGCAGAGATATTATGTAGACGGCCTGTCAGGCGCCGTAAAAGGATGATATTGAATTATGAAAACAGCCCTGGAGTGGAAGAAGTATTATTCAAGCAGTGAATTTAAAGAAAACTATATATATGACGGAAATGATCTCGGCGCGGTCTGCACAGACGGCGCCGCGTCATTCAGGCTCTGGAGCCCGGCGGCGGAGAAGGTTTCCCTGAATCTGTATTCTGCCGGGAGCGGCGGAAAAATAACAGCATGTATTCCGATGCGGAAAGAGGAAAAAGGTGTGTGGAGCTGGCATACAAAAGAGGATATGCACGGAATATATTATGACTATACGATTCAGATAGAAGGAGAAGAAAGGCGTTCCGCGGATCCGTGGGCAAAGGCCTGCGGCATAAACGGAAGGCGCAGCATGGCAGTTGACCTGAGACGTACCGACCCGGAAGGATGGGCGGACGACAGGGCGCCGGAGGAAGGGCCGGAGCGGATCATATATGAACTCCATGTGAAAGAGTTTTCATGGGACGCTTCCGGCGGATTCCCCGGGAAATACAGGGGGAAGTACAGGGCATTTACATGTGAGGACACAACCCTGCGCAACGACGGAGTGCATCCCACCGGCCTTGCCTATCTGAAGGAACTGGGAGTTACGCATGTGGAGATTATGCCCGTGTACGATTACGGTTCTGTGGATGAAGAGGGCGATGCGGGACAGTTTAACTGGGGATATGACCCGGTAAATTATAATGTGCCGGAAGGCTCATACGCCACAGATCCCTTCCATGGCGAAGTGCGGATCCGGGAGATGAAAGAAATGGTACAGGCGCTGCATCGGGCGGGCTTCGGAGTTATTATGGATGTAGTATATAATCATACATATTCTCTGGACTCATGGTTTCAGAGGACGGCTCCATGGTATTTCTACAGAGTATTTGACGACGGCAGGATTTCCAACGGTTCCGCATGCGGAAATGATGTGGCCAGCGAGCGTGAGATGTGCGCGAAGTACATTCTCGAGTCCGTGCTTTACTGGGCGGAGGAATATCATATTGACGGATTCCGGTTTGACCTGATGGGGCTTCTGGATGTGGGACTGATGAACCGGATCCGGGAAGAACTTGACATGCGGTACGGAAAAGGCGTGAAAATTCTGTTCGGAGAACCGTGGGCGGCAGGAGACACGGCAATAGAAAACGGAGCGCCCAGAGCGCTGCGCGGCAACATTAATCTTCTGGATGAAAATATCGGCATGTTCTGCGATCTGACCCGTGACGCCGTGAAGGGGCCGGCGCTGAAGGCCGGGAAGCCCGGTTTTATAACCGGCGCCCGCAAATATGCGGACGATATCGCAGAGAGCGTATCAGCATGGGGAAAGACCGGCGTATCCAGCATTAAAGGGGAGACTGCTCCGGCAAAAGCTCCTTCGCAGATTATTACCTATATATCTTCCCACGACAACCAGACTTTATGGGATAAACTCAAAGAAACTGCCGCCGGAAATGAGAGGATGCGGCTGAACCGAATGGCCGCGGCGGTTTATATGACGTGTCAGGGGAATCTGTTCATGCTTTCCGGAGAAGAGTTCGCCCGCACGAAAGACGGACTGGAAGATTCTTTTAACGCGCCGGTATCTCTGAACAGGCTCGACTGGGAGCTGGCCTGGAAAAACCGTTCCCTTGTGGAATACTACAAAGGGCTGATCGCTCTGCGCAGGCGGCTTCCCGGCCTGTGCGACAAATCCCCGGGGGCTTCCGGGAGAATCAGCGGCGTCAGGAAATCCGGAGGGATTGTATGCTTTACAGTGGATAACAGAAGTGAAAAAAACAGGCCGGAGTGGGACAGACTCAGAATCGTGTACAACAGTACGAAGGAGAACGCGGCCGTGGAGCTGTCCGGAAGCGGCTGGGAGATTCTCTGCGACGCTTCCGACAGTTTCAGATGGAAACACCGGGTCCCGGCCGGCAGAGACATTTCGGCGGAACCTCAGAGCGTGCTGATTCTCGGGCACAGGGAAAAAGAGACTTCGCTGCCTGAAGAATTCTGTCTTGACGGGAAAAAGACGGCGGAATATAAAACATGATGAAAAATGTATGGCGGGAGGAGCAGGACACGCTATGAAATGGATATACGGAAAACACGACTGGAAAATTTTTGAAAGAGGGCTGGAGAACTGTTATCTGATGACAAACGGACTCGGAGGATTTTCTTCTCTCACCGTGACCGGCGCGGCCGCCAGGGGAGACCATGCGTTTTTAATGGCCTGCACGGAAGCGCCGAACCACCGGTTTAACATGATACAGAGGCTTGAAGAAGAACTTGACGTGGGAAATAACATCTGTATTTTATCCAGCCAGGAATTTCAGGACGGCAGCAGACAGGACGGACGCCGCTATCTGTCGGAATTTTCCTGTGAAGATACCGCCGTCTGGAGATTTCATGCAAACGGGGTGGAGATAGAAAAAGAAGCGGCTATGCGGCAGGATGAAAATACAATTGCTGTACGCTGGCAGATAGAAAACCATACCAGGAATCTTGTCAGATTTTCTGTTACTCCATGGATGCGTTTCGCAGAAAAGGGAAAAGATATAAAAGAAAGACAAAGATTTCGCGTTGGACGGACGCAGGAGAAGCACCCGATTTACGGACGCGGCGTCCGGACAGACAGCCGGGGGCTTTCGCTTTTATGTTTCACGAACGGAGAAGCGGAAAATATACCGGAGAAAGAGCAGGCTTATTACTATGCGTACGATGCCTGCGACGGAAGAAAAGAATCCGGAAAAGCCAGGGCGAATCAAAGAGTTGTATACAGTGTTGGCGCCGGAGGAAAAGGCACGCTTGAGATTCTGTATACCGCAGATGCCGGAAAAACAGCCGGGGATCCGGGATGGAAAATGCTTTCGGCGGGAGACGTTATTGAAGAAGAAAAGAAAAGACGCCGCGCTCTGGCGGATAAAGCAGGATTTGCCTCTGAAACCGCATCTTTTCTCGTGCGGAGCGCGGATCAGTTCCTCGCCCGGAGGGAATCTACCGGAGGCAGAACGATCCTTGCCGGATATCCCTTTTTCGAGGACTGGGGAAGAGATACGATGATTGCTCTTCCGGGCGTCTGTCTTTCCACAGGCAGGTATGAAGAGGCAGAGTCTATTTTGAGAACATTTGCCCGGTACGAAAAAGAAGGGCTGATGCCGAATCTTTTCCCGGAAGGAAAAAATGAACCGATGTATAATACCGTAGACGCTTCGCTTCTGTTTATAAACTGCGTATACCTGTATTTCTGCAGGACAGGAAAAGAGGCGTTTGTAAGAGAGATGTACCCGGTGATGAAGAGGATCATCCGGTGTTACGGGAAAGGGACGGCATATGGAATCCATGAGGAACCGTCCGGTCTTCTGGCGGCCGGAAAAGATCTGGACCAGGTGACATGGATGGACGTGCGTGCGGGAGATGTGCTGCCGACGCCCCGGCACGGATGTCCGGTAGAGGTGAACGCATACTGGTATAACGCCGTCCGGATTATGGAAGAACTGGCGCCGCTGTGTGAAGAGGATGCAGACATATACGCAGAAAAGGCAGAGCGGATAAAGAATGCCTTCAACAGATATTTCTGGATGGAAGACAGGCATTGTCTGAAAGATGTGGTCTCCGGGACGGAGGCGGACGTACAGATCCGCTGCAATCAGGTGTGGGCGGCCTCCATGCCGTTCACGATGCTTGATGAAGAAAGAGAACGGCAGATGCTGGATACGGTTTTTGAAAAATTATACACACCGTACGGACTCCGTACGCTGGCTCCCGACGATCCTCAGTTTCATCCTGTTTACGAAGGGGAAATGTATGCGAGAGATATGGCCTATCATCAGGGTACGGTCTGGACTTATCCGCTCGGAGCGTACTATCTTGCCCGGCTGAAAGTAAGTCATTACAGCGCCGGGGCAAAAGAGCAGGTTAAGAAACAGCTGGAAGTACTGGAAAGCGCGCTTCGGGAAGGCTGCGCAGGACAGCTGCCGGAAATTTATGACGGGGAAAATCCGGCGTCCTCAAAAGGCTGTTTTGCTCAGGCATGGAGCGTGGGCGAACTGCTGCGTGTATATGAGGCGCTGGAACGCAGGCAGGAGAACGGCGTGTAACCCGGAGGAAATACAGGAGGGATGAAAAAATGGATTTTACAGGAGTATACCATAAGACCTCAGAACAGATGAGCTATGCTCTGAATGAAAACGAACTTATTATAAATCTGAAAACAGGTTATGATGTGAAGCAGGTCTTTATTCACTATGGAGACCCGTTTGACGCAGGCATACTCGGAGGAAATGAAAAGTGGACCGGCAGAAGAGAGGAAATTGTTTATAAAAAGCGTCTTCCTCATCAGATCTGGTGGACGACGACGCTTACGCCTCCTTATAAGCGCTGTAAATATTATTTTGAGCTCCACACGGAAGACGAGGTGTGGTACTACCTTGAAAACGGCTTCCTGACGGAAGAGCAGATCAGTATGGAAGGGAGAATGCTGCAGTGCTTTATCGTGCCCTGGATGAATCCGGCGGATGTAAACAGGACGCCCGGATGGGTTAATGATACTGTGTGGTATCAGATTTTTCCGGACCGGTTCTGCAACGGGACTCCGGAGAAAGAAGAACCGGGCGTCACTCCCTGGCAGACCGGAAAGGTTACAAACCGTGAGCGGTACGGCGGAAATCTGGAAGGAATACGCCAGAAACTGCCGTATCTCCAGAAACTGGGAATTACGGGAATATATCTGAATCCGATCATGGAGGCGGAATCCAACCACAAGTATGACACTGCGGATTACACCCGGATTGACCCGGCGTTCGGCGATGACTGCGTGATGAGAAGTCTCTGCCGGCAGGCGCACGAGAGGGGAATCCGCATTATGGTCGACGCTGTTTTTAATCACTGCGGAAGGAAGTTCGGACCATGGATGGACGTACTGGAAAAAGGACGGGATTCCGCGTATGCGGACTGGTTTATGATCCGCGACTGGGAGAACCTGAAACGGCATGCGGATACAAGAGACGGGCGGTTCTTTTCTTTTGCGTTCGCGGACTGGATGCCGAAACTCAATACAAATAATGAAGAAGTTATCGCTTATTTCTGCAAAGTATGCGAGGACTGGGTAAAAAAATATGATATCGACGGCATACGATTCGACGTGGGAAATGAAGTCTCGCACCGCTTCCTGAAGCGCATCCGGGAACATCTGAAAAAAATCAGGCCGGACATTTATCTGCTGGGAGAGATCTGGCATGACGCAAGCCAGTGGCTTCAGGGAGACGAATATGATTCCGTCATGAACTATCCGCTGCTCAGCGGTATTCATGATTTTTTCCTGGATAAATCCCTCGGGAAGGAAGAATTTGAATATATGGTGAATCGTTGTTATACTATGTATATGCAGCAGAATAATAATGTCATGTTTAATCTTCTGGATTCTCATGATACAGAGAGGCTGATGAGCCGGTTCCATGATCTGGACCTCTTTTATCAGCAGCTGGCCGTACTCTTCACCCTTCCCGGCAGTCCCTGCATTTATTACGGTACGGAGATCGCCATGGAAGGCGGGTTTGACCCGGATTGCCGCAGATGCATGCCGTGGGATGAGATTAATTCCGATGAAAATGTGAAACGGATCGGGCAGATGAGGCAGCTGATAAATTTACGCCGCACAGAAGCCGCCTGCAGGAGCCTGTATTTTCATTTCCCGAATCAGTATGAAAACAGACGGTGTGTGGAGTATGTAAAACTGGACGGAGAAAACAGAAAGCTGGAAGTGCTTTTGAACTGTTCGGAGGAAGCCGTAAAGACAGAACCCGGCGCGGAAGTTCTGTTTTCCAGAAATTATCATGACGGTATACTGGAACCGAAAGGAACTCTGATACGTAGAAAAGACTGAAAAAGTCCTCCGGATCAGAGAAGCCGGCGCGCGGAAGAAGGGAGGAACATTATGGGTGAAAAAAACAGAAAATGGTGGCAGAACGCAGTTGTATATCAGATATATCCGAGAAGTTTTCAGGATTCCGACGGCGACGGATGCGGAGATATTCAGGGAATCATCAGCCGCCTGGATTATCTGAAAGACCTGGGAATCGACGCGGTCTGGATTTCGCCGGTGTACCGTTCGCCCCAGGACGACAACGGATATGATATTTCAGATTATCAGGATATTGATCCGATGTTCGGCACTCTTTCCGATATGGAAGAACTGATCCGGGAGGCGGACAGACGGGGAATTAAAATTATTATGGATCTGGTGCTGAATCATACTTCAGATGAGCACAGATGGTTTCACGAAGCGGTAAAGGGAAAGGACAATCCGTATCATGATTACTATGTCTGGCGGGATGGAGAAGAAGGGACATATCCGAACGATATGAAGGCTGCGTTCGGCGGACCGGCGTGGGAGTGGGTGCCGGAACTTAAGCAGTATTATTTCCATCAGTTCTCCGTAAAACAGCCGGATCTGAACTGGGAGAATCCGAAAGTCCGCAGAGAGATTTATGACATGATTCTCTGGTGGATGAAAAAAGGCGTGGGTGGATTCCGGCTGGATGTGATCGACCAGATCGCCAAGGAGCCGGATCTTGGAATTACCAGTAACGGGCCGAGGCTTCACGAATTCCTAAGAGAACTGAGCCGGGAGACGTTCCAGAAAGGCGATCTGATTACGGTCGGGGAAGCATGGGGTGCGACCCCGGCGATAGCGGAAAAATACAGCTGCCCGGACGGCAGTGAGTTTTCCATGGTATTTCAGTTTGAACATATGGTAATAGATCAGCAGGAAGGAAAAGAAAAGTGGGATCTTGCGCCTCTTTCGTTTGTAAAGCTGAAAAAATGTCTGGAAAAATGGCAGACCGGACTGTATAAAAAAGGATGGAACAGTCTTTTCTGGGATAATCATGATCTGCCGAGAATCGTTTCCCGATGGGGCGACGACGGCGGGTACCGCGTCCGGTCCGCGAAGATGCTCGCGGCCGTGCTTCACGGAATGCAGGGGACGCCGTATATTTATCAGGGCGAAGAGCTGGGGATGACAAATGTGCGGTTTGACAGCATTGATAAATACAGAGACATTGAGACTCTGAACATGTACCGCGAACGGCTGGAAGCCGGATATGACGAAAAGGAGATCATGGATTCCGTCTACGCGAAAAGCAGAGACAACGCCCGGACGCCCATGCAGTGGAACAGTCAGGAAAACGCCGGATTTACGACAGGCACGCCGTGGATTGAGGTGAATCCGAACTACAGAGAGATCAATGCGGAAGAAGAAATGAAAAATCCGGATTCGGTATATCAGTTTTACCGCAGGCTGATCCGGCTGAGAAAGACATATCCGGTTTTTGCCGACGGCAGATTCGAACTGCTTCTTCCGGATGACCGGCGGATTTTTGCATATACAAGAACAGACTGCGACACGGAAATGCTTGTGTGCGCGAACTTCACGGGAGAACCGGCGGCATGTCCTCTCGCGGCGCAGTGGGAAGACGCGGAAGTACTGATCCATAACTGCGGGGGCGGGTTCGGAGAAGAGATGCGGCCTTATGAAGCGCTGATGATGCTGAGAAAACGCAGGTGATCCGGAGCGCTTCGGATATCGCGGGGGGACTGACTGCAGAGATCGGGAAAGCCGTTGAATTACAGCTTGACACAGGATGTTCTTCTGGAGTAGAATAACCCATGTAAAAGATAAAGCGTTGAAGAGGACAGTAGGCTGCCAGGTCATCTCAGAGAGAAATCCGCAGGGTGTGAGGATTTTGTTGAACCGGCTGACTGAAAACCACCTCGGAGCGGCCCTAATGAGGCACGGTGATTCCGTTATCATCACACGAATTAAGAAGGTTTTCACGCCGTCAGCATCCGGAGCCGGCATAAGTCCGGGAAACGGTCGCGGACGGATCAGTCATGGAAAACAAGCAGGGTGGAACCGCGGGAAGAGCTCCCGTCCCTGTGCGGGGTGTTTCCGTGCATACAGAACTTATTTCAGCAACCATGAGGCATTCCGGAAGGAATGCCTTTTCTGCTGCGGAAATATCCGGAAGAAAATCAATAAAGGAAGGGAAAGAAAAGATGAAGATTACACTGAAAGACGGATCATGCAAAGAGTATATGCAGCCCATGAGCGTGTATGACATTGCCATGGATCTGAGCGAAGGCCTGGCCAGAGTGGCGACGGCAGGAGAGATGGACGGTGAGATTGTCGACCTGAGGACGGTGATCGATCATGACTGCGCGCTGAATATTCTGACGTTTAATGACGATAAAGGAAAAGGCGCTTTCCGCCACACTGCGTCCCACATTATGGCGCAGGCAGTCAAAAGACTTTATCCGGAGACAAAACTTGCCATCGGCCCGTCTATTGCCGACGGATTTTACTATGACGTGGACAGAGAGACGCCGTTTACCGCAGAGGATCTGGAGAAGATCGAAGCGGAGATGAAGAAAATCGTCAAAGAAAACCTGGAGATTAAGCAGTATACCATGCCGAGAAACGAGGCGGTTGAGTATTTTAAGGGAAAAAATGAACCTTACAAGGTAGAACTGATCGAAGATCTTCCGGAAGATGAAGTTATCAGTTTTTATTCGCAGGGAGAATTCACCGATCTGTGCGCCGGCCCCCATCTGATGACGACAAAACCGGTGAAGGCGTTTAAGCTGACCAGTCTTGCCGGCGCGTACTGGAGAGGGGATGAGCACAACAAGATGCTTCAGAGAATTTACGGAACCGCGTTCCCGAAAAAAGCGGAGCTGGAAGATTACCTCACCATGATTGAAGAAGCGAAAAAGCGTGATCACAGAAAACTGGGACGGGAACTCGGACTCTTTATGATGCGCGAGGAAGGTCCGGGATTCCCCTTCTTCCTTCCGAACGGCATGGTTCTTAAAAATACCCTTCTTGATTACTGGAGAGAGATCCACAATGCGGCGGGATACGTGGAGATTTCTACGCCGATCATGCTCAGTCGTCATCTCTGGGAGACGTCGGGCCACTGGGATCACTATAAGGAAAATATGTACACTACGGTAATCGACGAGGAAGATTTTGCAATCAAGCCGATGAACTGCCCGGGCGGTATTCTTGTATACCAGTCTGAACCGCGTTCTTACAGAGACCTGCCGATCCGCATGGGCGAGCTTGGGCTTGTGCACCGCCACGAAAAATCCGGCCAGCTTCACGGCCTGATGCGTGTCCGCTGCTTCACGCAGGACGACGCCCATATCTTTATGACGCCGGAACAGATCAAAGATGAAATTAAAGGCGTTGTAAAGCTGATCGATCAGGTATACAGCCTGTTCGGCTTCAGATATCACGTAGAGCTCTCTACCCGTCCGGAAGACAGCATGGGAAGCGACGAGGACTGGGATATGGCGACAGACGCGCTGAGGAGCGCCCTGGATGATATCGGGCTTCCTTATGTGGTAAATGAAGGAGACGGCGCGTTCTACGGCCCGAAGATCGATTTCCATCTGGAAGACTCTATCGGAAGAACATGGCAGTGCGGAACAATCCAGCTTGACTTCCAGCTTCCGCTGCGTTTTGACCTGGAGTACACGGGAGCAGACGGAGAGAAGCACAGACCGATTATGATTCACAGAGTTGTATTTGGTTCTATCGAAAGATTCATCGGTATTCTGATCGAGCATTTCGCTGGCGCGTTCCCGACCTGGCTTGCCCCGGTACAGGTAAAAGTACTGCCGATCTCGGACAAGCACATGGAGTACGGCACAAAGGTGCTTGAAGCGCTTAAAGCCGCCGGAATCCGCGCGGAGATCGATACCCGGGCGGAAAAGATCGGTTATAAGATCCGCGAGGCGCAGATGAAGAAAATTCCTTATATGCTTGTGGTAGGGGCAAAGGAAGAGGAAGAAGAAAAAGTTTCCGTCAGAAGCCGTTTCGCCGGAGATGAGGGACAGAGAGGATTTGCGGAATTTATCACGCAGATCAGAGAAGAGATCAGCGGCAGAACGGAAAGAAAAACAGAAAAGTAAATCCGGATCCGGCCGGCGGGATTTTCGCGGCGCAAAAGGAGAGAAAAGAGGCGGGGAATTTTGGTTCCCCGCCTCCGCTTATCTTACATATTGTAATAGTGGGCGTATATTCCTCCTTTTGCGAGCAGCGCCTCATGCGTTCCTCTTTCCGCGATTCCATCTTCTGTGATGACTATGATTTCATCTGCGTTCCGTATGGTGGACAGCCGGTGAGCTATCGTGATGGTAGTGCGGTTTCTGGCCAGTTCTTCCAGGCTCTGCTGTATCCATCGTTCGCTTTCGTTGTCCAGCGCGCTTGTGGCTTCATCCAGAATCAGGACAGGCGGATTTTTCAGAAATACGCGCGCAATGGAGATTCGCTGTTTCTGGCCGCCGGACAGCCGGGTTCCGCGTTCGCCCACATATGTGTCGTATCCGTCCGGAAGTCCGGTAATAAACTCATGAATATTGGCGCGCTTTGCCGCTTCTTCGATTTCTTCCTGAGAAGCGTCCGGCCTGCCGTATGCGATATTATCCCGTATCGTGCCGCAGAACAGGTAAACATCCTGCTGCACCATGCCGATCTGGCTTCGCAGGCTTTTCAGAGTCAGCGTGCGCACATCTTTCCCGTCCACGGTTATCCGTCCGCCGGTTACGTCGTAAAATCTGGGAAGAAGAGAGCAGATCGTGGTTTTTCCGCTGCCTGACGGACCGACAAGGGCGACGGATTTTCCGGCTGGAATTTCAAATGACACGTGGGAGAGCACGGGCGTGTCGTCGTCGCTGTAGTGGAAAGAAACATCTTCATAGCAGACGCGTCCCTTTACATTTTCCAGGGGGACGGCGCCGGGGCTGTCTTTAATATCCGGTTCCGTTTCAATCACTTCCAGATACCGCCGGAATCCGGCAAGGCCTTTCTGCATCATCTCGATCAGTTCGACAAGAATCTGGATCGGGCTGATGAAAATGCCGATATACAGGGCGTACATGGCCAGATCCGCCGCGTTCATCATGCCGCGCGCGATCAGATATCCTCCGAATACAAGAGTTACAAGATACATCATGCCCTGGAAAAACAGGTTCCAGCTCATAAAGCTTCCCATGCAGCTGTAGTTGTCACGCTTGGAAAGGAGGAAAGCATGATTGCTTTTCCGGAATTTCTCACGTTCAATGTCTTCATTTGTAAAAGACTGCACTACCCGGATGCCTGAGAGCGTGTCCTGAAGACTGGCGTTTACATCCCCGATTTTGCGGCGGTTTTCCATAAATGTTTCCTGCATCCGGCTGTTCTGCCGGAAAGAGAAGAAAAACATACAGAGAACAAGCACGATCAGAGGCAGGGCAAGTCGCCAGTTGATCAGAAAGAGAAAGACGAAAGAGCCGATAATCTTAACGACGGAAATAAAAAGATTTTCCGGACCGTGGTGGGCGAATTCCGCGATATCGAACAGGTCGGATACAAGTTTGCTCATCATCTGTCCGGAATTGTTGCGGCTGTAGTAAGAGAAGGAAAGCTTCTCATAGTGGTCAAAGAGTTTCTGCCGCATATCTCTTTCCATGTTCGCGCCCATCATATGGCCCTGATAACTGACATAGTATTTGCACAGACTCTGTATGATGTACATGACCAGCAGCCCGCCCGCGATCAGCGGAAGCGCTTTCAGGATAACGGTGCTGTCTTCGGTAAAGAGCGTATTTGTCATTGCGCGCAGTATCTGCGGATAGGCAAGGTCCACCAGGCTGATTACCGCGGCGCAGAGAAGATCAATAAAAAAGACCGTTTTATACGGACTGTAGCAGGCGATAAATTTTTTTATTGTATGCATAATCCTTCCTCCTGTTTATCTGAAAAATATCTTAGCACACCCGGTTTTTCTTGACAAGAAGAGAAATCCTGTGTTACTTTTTAATATCCGCCGGGTTTCGGAACGCATCCGTACGCTCTGAAGCGGGATTCATGCCGGCCTTTGCCGGCGCGTAAAAACCGGTTATATAAAAATACAAGGGAGAAAACGATGAAATTATATCTTGCGCCGTTAGAAGGAATTACAGGATGGATATACCGGAATGCCCAGCATGTCTGTTTCGGAGGATTTGATAAGTATTTTATTCCGTTTATCAGCCCGAATCAGCACGGGCATTTCAGCTCGAGAGAAAAAAAGGATGTAATGCCTGAAAATAATAAAGACATGTATGCCGTGCCTCAGATACTGACAAACAAGTCTGATGATTTCCTCCAGACAGCCGCCAGGCTGAGGGAGTACTACGGATATGACGAAATCAATCTGAACCTCGGATGTCCTTCGAGAACTGTAGTTACAAAATGCCGCGGAGCAGGATTTCTCGGGGAGCCGGAGCGGCTGACCCGGTTTCTGGATGAGATATTTGAAAAATGTTCATCGAAAATATCGGTAAAAACAAGGCTTGGAATGGAAGATGCCGGGGAATTTGAGCGGATACTGGAAATATATAACCGATTTCCCTTTGAGGAAGTGATTATTCATCCCCGCGTCCAGAAAGATTTTTATAAAAACAAACCGGATCTCGAGGCGTTTTCCAAAGCTTTTAAAAGCAGCGAAAATCCGGTGTGTTATAATGGCGATATCACTTCTGTTGAAAGTTATTCTGAAATAACCGGCAGATATCCCGGGCTGGACCGGGTGATGGCCGGCAGGGGCGTGCTGGCTGATCCGGCTCTGGGCAGGGAACTGCGCGGAGGAGAGCCGGCAGCGCGGGCAGAGCTGAGAAAATTCCACGACCTTCTCTATGAAGGATATTGCCGGGAAATGTCGGGAGACCGGACCATACTCTTCAAAATGAAAGAAATGTGGTCTTATCTTGCCCCGTCTTTCCCGGAATCAAAAAAATATCTGAAAAAGATTAAAAAATGTGAAAAATGCCGCGCCTATGAGGCGGTGACAGATGAATTTTTCGCGCTGTACTGAAGCGCCGCTTCAATAAATCCCCTGAACAGCGGATGCGGTTTGTTCGGACGGGATTTCAGTTCCGGATGCGCCTGAGTGGCGATGAACCACGGGTGCTCCGGGAGTTCGACCATTTCTACAATCCGGCCGTCGGGCGACATGCCGCACAGCGACAGACCGCCTTTTTCCAGATCCTCGCGGTAATCATTATTGACTTCGTAGCGGTGGCGGTGGCGCTCCCGGATTTCTTTTTCCCCGTAGAGACGTTCCGCCAGAGAACCTTCTTTTAATACACAGGGATATGATCCGAGTCTCAGAGTGCCGCCGATATTTTCCACACCGATCTGATCCGGCATAATGTGGATGACCGGATGCGTCGTATCCGGGTTAAGTTCGACGCTGTGCGCGTCGTTCCATCCGAGAACATTCCTGGCGAATTCCACAATCGCCAGCTGCATTCCGAGACACAGGCCAAGATAGGGGATTTTGTGTGTCCTTGCGAAGCGGATCGCCTCGATTTTTCCTTCTACGCCTCTGTTTCCGAAACCGCCGGGGACGAGGATGCCGCTTACGTCTCTGAATATTTCGTCCGCGTTTTCTGCCGTGACTGCCTCGGAATCAACCCATTTGATATTTACCGTTGTGCGGCTGTAGATGCCGCCGTGTTTCAGAGCTTCTACAACGCTGATGTAAGCGTCGTGAAGCTGAATGTATTTTCCTACAAGGGCGACGGTTACTTCCTGCGTCGGATGGCGGAGATTTTCCACCATATCAGACCAGTCTTTCAGATCGGGCTTCGGACAGTCCAGACGGAGGCATTCGCACACCACTTCAGCCAGATGCTCTTTTTCCATTGCCAGAGGCGCCTCATAGAGGTATTCTACATCAAGGTTCTGGAGAACATGGTTCGCGGGCAGATTGCAGAACAGAGAGATCTTATCTTTCATCTCCGCGCTGAGCGGATACTCGGAGCGGCATACGATAATATCCGGCTGGATGCCCATGCCCTGCAGTTCTTTGACGCTGGCCTGGGTGGGTTTTGTTTTCATCTCCTGGGACGCGCGCAGGTAGGGAATCAGAGTGACGTGGATAAGGATCGCGTTTTCGTGTCCGCGTTCATGCTGAAACTGACGGATTGCTTCCAGGAAAGGCTGGCTTTCTATGTCGCCGACCGTTCCGCCCACTTCAATAATGGCGATTTCCGTGCCTTTTGCGGCGGGATTGCGGTAAAAACGGTTTTTGATTTCATTTGTAATATGAGGGATGACCTGAACCGTTCTTCCGCCGAAATCCCCGCGGCGTTCTTTCTGCAGTACGGACCAGTAAATTTTGCCTGTAGTGACATTCGAATTCCTCGTAAGGCTTTCATCAATGAATCTTTCATAATGTCCCAGATCCAGATCGGTTTCGGCACCGTCGTCCGTGACAAATACTTCTCCGTGCTGAACCGGATTCATCGTGCCCGGATCAATATTGATATAGGGGTCGAATTTCTGCATGGTGACGGAATATCCGCGGGCTTTCAGCAGTCTTCCGAGAGAGGCGGCCGTGATTCCCTTCCCGAGTCCGGATACAACTCCTCCGGTGACAAATACGTATTTTACTGCCATTTGAATTCCTCCTTTTTCTGTGTAAAGAGTGCGCAGAAAGCGCGCTCTTTATGTCTGTTTCTTATGTTTTTCCATAAAAAAGAGTACAGTTCAGCCAAAGCCTGCAGATCCGCGCCTTTGCGGTCTGACTTGAATTGCATATGGTTGAACTGTACTGATTAATTAAAAATACTTTTCCAGTATACACCGGATTCGGCGGAAAATACAGATGTTTTTCCGAATTCTTCAAAAAAGGACGTCAGATCTTAATGATAAAGGTAAGAATGTTCATATACCGCTTCACATGT
This sequence comes from uncultured Mediterraneibacter sp., assembly GCA_944381125.1. Classification (GTDB taxonomy): domain Bacteria; phylum Bacillota; class Clostridia; order Lachnospirales; family Lachnospiraceae; genus Mediterraneibacter. Next base: position 25,277 of record CALWKB010000143.1, read on the forward strand.
CAGCTGTACGCCCAGCTTTTTGAATATTTTGATGTCCACGTCTGAAAGCATAACGGATGTATGCGCCTGGCAGCCTTCCAGTTTGGGAAGCTGTGAGAGCGCTCTGCGCGCGTCCTGGCTTTCCGCCGCGCTTGCTGAAAGCGCGATCAGCACCTCGTCTGTGTGCAGACGGGGATTTTTGCTCTTCAGATAATCTACCTTCAGCTTCTGAATCGGCTCGATGGACTGCGGCGAAATAATGTGAAGACTGTGGTCGATTCCGGCAAGCTCTTTCAGTACATTAAGAAGAAGAGCTGCGGAAGCGCCCAGAAGGTTGGTTGTCTTTCCGGTAATAATTCTTCCGTCTTCCAGCTCCAGCGCCGCGGCCGGGCCGTCGGTTTCTTTCGCTCTCTCCGCGGCTCTGACGGCGACTTTTCTGTCCTCTGCGCTGACTCCGGCCATATTCATAAGAAGTTCGATCTTCTGAGCTTCTTTGTCCGAACTCTCTCCTTTGAGCAGAGAGTTCAGCGCGGCATAATATCTGCGGATTATTTCCTGCCGTGAAGCTTCCCGGCAGACTTCATCATTGCAGATACAGTTTCCGGCCATGTTGACGCCCATATCTGTGGGGGATTTATACGGGCTCTTTCCGTATATTTTTTCGAAGATGGTGTTCAGTACGGGAAAGATTTCCACGTCTCTGTTATAGTTGACGGTTGTCTCGCCGTAGGCCTCCAGGTGATACGGGTCTATCATGTTTACGTCGTTAAGGTCGGCCGTGGCGGCTTCATACGCCAGGTTGACCGGATGCTTCAGGGGCAGGTTCCAGATCGGGAAGGTCTCAAATTTGGCGTATCCGGCGCGTATTCCCCGCTTGTGCTCATGGTAGAGCTGGGAGAGGCAGGTGGCCATTTTCCCGCTTCCCGGCCCGGGCGCGGTAATAATTACAAGGGGACGCGTTGTCTTAATGTAATCATTTTTTCCGTAGCCGTCCTCGCTGATAATGAGAGGAATATTGGCCGGATATCCGGGAATCACATAGTGAATGTACACCGGTATCTCCAGATTTTCCAGACGCTGCTTAAATAAAAGCGCGCTTTCCTGTCCGGAAAACTGTGTGATGACCACGCTTCCCACATAAAGCCCCTGCTCCCGGTAAGTTTCAATCAGGCGGAGCACGTCCGTGTCATAAGTAATGCCGAGATCCCCGCGGACCTTGTTTTTATCAATATCCTTTGCGCTGATAACGATGACAATCTCAGCCTGGCTGCTCAGCTCTTTTAAGAGACGGAGTTTGCTGTCGGGAGCGAATCCGGGCAGAACACGCGACGCATGGTAATCGTCAAATAATTTTCCGCCGAATTCCAGGTAAAGTTTATTGTCGAACTGATTAATCCGGTTTCGGATGTGTTCGGACTGCATTTTCAGGTACTTTTCGTTGTCAAAACCGATTTTCATTTTCATTCTCCATTCCATTAAAGACTCTTACAAAGGTTATTTCCTGTACAAAATACTTTCTCAGTATACTATAAAATGGCACGGTTTTACAATATTTTCATAATCTTTTTATTGATTTATGAAAAACCTGTACTTATAATGATAATGACGCTGATATGCGGAAAAATGCGCCTTCCGGCCCAAAACGGCAGGCGGACTTTTTTGTATACCGGCTTTAGTTAATTTCAGGAGGCAGATAATGGATAACCAGAATAAAAAGAATTCCAACAATAACCGGCAGGGGTGGGGCGTAATACTTATCACTACTCTGCTGGTCACTTTTGTTGTTATGGGATTATATTCTATGATGCAGGGCTCGAGTCCCGAGGAGATCAGTTATGATAAATTTCTGAACCTGGTGGAAGACAAGAAGGTTGAGAAGGTAGAGCTCGGAAGCAGCAGGATTTACATTACCCTTACGGACAAAGCGAGAGAACAGGAAAATAAGAGCACCGGCGGCAGCAGCGGCATTACCGGTATGTTCGGACAGATCAGCGGCCGCTCCGGCGAAGACGAAGAGAAAGATCCGGATTATTATACCGGTTATGTCAGCGACGCCCGTCTTCCCCAGATTCTGGACGATGCCGGAGTGGAATTTTCCGGCGAAGTGCCGGACACGGCAAGCTCTCTGATCTTTGAAATATTCGTGACAGTGATTCTGCCGATTATTCTGCTTGTCATCCTGTTCAGCTTCCTTATGCGCAAGATGACAAAAGGCGGCGGCATGATGGGGATCGGGAAGAGCAATGCCAAGATGTACATGGAAAAAGAGACGGGCGTTACATTCCAGGATGTGGCCGGACAGGACGAGGCAAAGGAATCTCTCCAGGAAGTCGTGGATTTCCTTCACAATCCGGGCAAATACAGCGGCATCGGGGCAAAACTTCCGAAAGGAGCGCTCCTTGTAGGCCCTCCGGGAACCGGAAAGACGCTTCTGGCGAAAGCTGTGGCGGGCGAGGCGAAAGTACCGTTTTTCTCCCTGTCGGGCTCCGCTTTTGTGGAGATGTATGTGGGCGTCGGAGCTTCCCGCGTGAGGGATCTTTTCAAACAGGCTCAGCAGATGGCGCCATGTATTGTATTTATCGACGAAATTGACGCTATCGGAAAGACGCGCGATACCGTTATGGGCGGTAATGACGAGCGTGAACAGACGCTCAATCAGCTGCTGGCCGAGATGGATGGCTTTGATACAAACAAAGGACTTCTGATCCTGGCGGCAACCAACCGTCCGGAGATTCTTGACCCGGCGCTTCTGAGACCGGGACGATTTGACAGGCGCATCATTGTAGACAAGCCGGATCTGAAAGGCCGCGTTGACGTCCTCAAGGTTCACGCAAAAGACGTGCGGATGGATGAAACCGTAGATCTGGAGGCAATCGCGCTCGCAACGTCCGGCGCAGTGGGATCGGATCTTGCGAATATGATTAATGAAGCCGCAATTAACGCGGTAAAACACGGCAGGCAGGTAGTGAGCCAGAAAGATCTTTTTGAGGCTGTGGAAGTCGTTCTCGTGGGAAAAGAGAAAAAGGATCGTATTATGAGCCCGGAGGAGCGCAGAATCGTATCTTACCATGAGGTAGGCCACGCGCTGGTGACCGCTCTTCAGAAAAACACAGAGCCGGTACAGAAGATTACCATTGTTCCAAGGACAATGGGAGCGCTCGGATATGTCATGCAGACTCCGGAGGAAGAAAAATTCCTCAATACAAAAAAGGAGCTGGAGGCAATGATTGTGGTCGCCCTCGGCGGAAGAGCCGCGGAAGAGCTTGTTTTTGACACCGTGACCACGGGAGCCGCAAATGATATCGAGCAGGCGACAAAGATCGCGCGCGCGATGATAACACAGTATGGTATGTCAGAGCGTTTCGGCCTGATGGGGCTTGAGTCCATCCAGAATAAATACCTTGACGGAAGAGCCGTGCTTAACTGCGGTGACGCGACAGCGGCAGAGATTGACGAAGAGGTAATGAAGATGCTTAAAAGCGCATACGCGGAGGCAAAACGCCTGCTTGGCGAAAACCGGGAAGCGCTTGATAAGATCGCTGCATTCCTGATAGAAAAAGAAACGATTACAGGCCGGGAATTCATGAAGATATTCCGGGAGGTAAAAGGAATTCCGGAGCCGGAAGAAGGCCGGGAGGAGAAAAACTCTTCCGAGCGTATCGCCATGAAGCCGGTGGAAGAATGACAACAGAAAAGATAACGGCTTTCAGCCGGGAGTTCTTACAGAAAGAATTCCCGGCTGAAGTGTTTTCCGGATGTTAAACGGTTGGAATCTCTTGTCACGAGATAAAGGGAAAGGTATAATAAAGCACATGGAAAATAATAATTTTAATATCGCGGAAGAACTGAAAAAACTTCCTTCCAGACCGGGCGTATATATTATGCACGATGAGAAGGATCATATTATTTATGTCGGAAAGGCTGTCAGCCTGAAAAACCGTGTCCGGCAGTATTTCCAGAGCAGCAGAAACAAAGGCGTAAAGATTGAGCAGATGGTAACACATATCCGGCGTTTTGAGTATATAGTTACCGATTCTGAACTGGAAGCGCTCGTGCTGGAATGCAATCTGATAAAAGAGCATCACCCGAAATACAACACTATGCTTATGGATGACAAGACGTATCCTTTTATCAAGGTTACTACAAACGAGCCTTTCCCCCGGGTGGTATTATCCCGCAGAATGCTGAAAGACAAGGCCAGATATTTCGGCCCGTACACAAGCGCCCAGGCGGTCAGAGATACGATTGACCTGATTCACAAACTGTATCATCTGAGAAGCTGCAGCCGCAGTCTGCCTGCAGACATCGGAAAAGAAAGACCGTGTCTGAATTATCACATAAAACAGTGCGACGCTCCCTGTCAGGGATATGTTTCACAGGAAGAGTACGGCAGATCTGTCAGTGAAGTCCTGCGTTTCTTAAATGGCAATTATGACGCTGTTCTCAAAGATCTGGAGGAAAAAATGAACGCGGCTTCCGAAGCGCTGGAGTTTGAGCGGGCAATAGAGTACCGGGAACTGATCGGAAGTGTGAAAAAGGTGGCGCAGAAACAGAAGATTACAGATTCCAGCGGAGAAGACAGAGATGTAATTGCCGTTGCGTCGGAGGAAGAAGACGCGGTTGTGCAGGTGTTTTTCATCCGCGGCGGCCGGCTTATCGGGAGAGATCATTTTTATCTTCGCATTTCAAAAGGTGAGAGCGCGTCGGATATCCTCAACAGTTTTGTGCTTCAGTATTACGCGGGGACTCCTTTTATACCGGGAGAGCTTATGCTGCAGGAGGAAGTGGAGGACCGGGAGCTGCTGGAAACATGGCTTAGTTCCAGGCGTGGTCAGAAAGTGACGCTGAAAGTGCCGAAAAAGGGGGCGAAAGAAAAACTCATCGAGCTTGCGGGGGAAAATGCGAGGCTGGTACTTTCAAAAGACAAAGAGCGGATGAAACGGGAAGAAGGACGGACCATCGGAGCGGTGAAGGAGATCGCGGCGCTGCTTGATCTGGACAGGATCAGCCGGATGGAGGCGTATGATATATCGAATACAAACGGTTTTGAGTCCGTGGGCTCCATGGTTGTCTATGAGAGAGGACGTCCTAAAAGGAATGATTACCGGAAATTCAAAATCAAAGGTATTCAGGGCGCGGATGACTACGGCAGTATGCGCGAGGTGCTGACGCGCCGGTTCGTCCACGGGCTGAAAGAGCGCGAAGAAAATACGGAACTGGGGAAATTCACGGCTTTTCCGGATCTTATACTTATGGACGGCGGAAAAGGACAGGTTAATGTGGCGCTTCAGGTGCTGGACGAACTTCATCTTAATATCCCCGTGTGTGGAATGGTAAAAGACGACAGGCACAGAACCAGAGGACTCTATTATCATAACAGGGAGATCCCTGTCGACCGGTCTTCAGAGGCATTCCGCCTGATTACAAGAATACAGGATGAAGCCCATCGCTTTGCGATCGACTATCACAGGCAGCTGCGTTCCAAAGGGCAGGTTCATTCAATACTGGATGACATTGAAGGAATCGGGCCGGCCAGAAGAAAAGCTCTGATGGGCCATTACGCAAGCCTGGATGATATCCGGGCGGCGGACGTGGAAGAACTTGCGAAAATTCCTTCCATGAATGAAAAAGCCGCCGAATCAGTGTACAACTTTTTTCATAAGTGATATAATCGACCTGAATCCGGGGATAAAGAAACCGAATAAAAAGAAAAAGGAGAAAACCAATGGGACATGGCGTAAAGTTAACTGAAGTAGTAGAAAAGATGGATCTGAAAAATCTGACTCCGAAAGTAGAGCTCGCGGGCCGGGAGGTAACTGTACCCGACGTAAACAGACCCGCTCTTCAGCTGGTTGGTTTTTTTGATCATTTTGATTCAAACAGAGTGCAGATTATCGGAAACGTGGAATATAATTATCTGAAAACGCTTGACGAAGAAGTAAAGAAAAAGGTCTGCCATGAGCTTCTGGAATATAAACTTCCCTGTGTAATATTCAGCAAAAGCCTGCAGCCGGACGAAGTATTTCTTGAGCTGGCGGAGCAGCATGATGTCCCGGTGTTCAATACGACGAACAGGACGTCCGCATTTACGGCTGAACTGACGCGGTGGCTGAACGTAAAGCTCGCTCCCTGTATTTCCATTCACGGAGTTCTTGTCGATGTATATGGCGTGGGCGTTCTGATCATGGGCGAGAGCGGGATCGGAAAGAGCGAGGCCGCGCTTGAACTGATCAAAAGAGGACACCGTCTTGTAACTGACGACGTAGTGGAGATCCGCAAAGTAAGCGACGATACTCTTGTGGGATCCGCTCCGGATATTACCCGGCATTTCATTGAGCTTCGAGGCATAGGCATCGTGGATGTAAAATCCATGTTTGGTGTGCAGAGTGTAAGAGATACGCAGAACATTGATCTTGTCATTACCCTTGAGGACTGGGATAAAGATAAAGAGTACGACAGGCTGGGACTGGAAGAGGAGTATACGGAATTCCTCGGAAATAAAGTCGTCTGCCACAGCATTCCCATTCGTCCGGGAAGAAATCTGGCGATTATCGTGGAGTCCGCGGCGGTCAACCACAGACAGAAACAGATGGGATACAATGCGGCTCAGGAGCTTTATAAGAGAGTTCAGGAAAATCTGATAAAAGGGAAAAACAAATAAAAAGAACGGGGGAAAGTGTGTCATGAAATATTGTTTCGGCGTGGACGTAGGAGGGACAACTGTAAAGCTTGGATTGCTTACGGCAGAAGGCGATATCACGGATAAATGGGAGATAAGGACAGATACGTCTGATGAAGGAGCCGCCGTTCTTCCGGATATCGCGGCTTCCATCGCAGAGAAAATAGAAGAGTATAAACTGGACAGGAATGATATCGTCGGAATCGGCGTCGGCGTGCCCGCTCCTGTAACTTCAGACGGGGTAGTAAACGGAAGCGCGAATCTCGGCTGGAAATACAAGGAAGTAAAGAAAGAGCTGGAAGAGCTTTCAGGCCTGAAGGCAGTCATTGGAAACGATGCAAATGTGGCGGCTCTGGGCGAGATGTGGAAAGGCGGCGGAGCCGGCGAGAAAAATATGATTATGGTGACGCTTGGCACGGGAGTGGGTGGCGGAATCATTATCGACGGCAGAATTCTCGTGGGCGCTGAAGGAGCCGGCGGAGAAATCGGCCATATCTGTGTGAATTATGATGAGACAGACCGCTGCGGATGCGGCAACTGCGGATGCCTGGAACAGTATGCGTCCGCTACGGGAATTGTCAGACTGGCAAAGAAAAAGCTTGACCATGAGACAAGGCCCACTGTTCTGAATAAAGAGAAGGTTACGGCAAAAGACGTGTTTGACGCAGTAAAGGCAGGAGATGAGGTGGCTGATGAGATAGCCGTGGAATTCGGCAGATATCTCGGATACGGGCTCGCGAACCTCGCGGCAGTCTGCAATCCCTCCGTATTCGTTATCGGAGGCGGCGTGTCAAAGGCAGGAGGGGTACTGCTCTCATATATAGAAAAGCCGTACATGGAACACGCGTTTTTTGCGGATAAGAAAGTGAAATTTGTTCTGGCGCAGCTTGGAAACGACGCAGGCATATGCGGTGCGGCAAAGCTGGTGCTGGAAGACTGAAAAGGCAGTTATTATAAAAAGACCTGAAATGCAGCTGAATTATACAGAAGCTGCATCTCAGGTCTTTTTTAATCTGGCAATCTGTCGCTGATTTACAGAACCGATTTATTTAGTCCGCGGCCTGTCAGCCGCCGTCCTCTCCGGAGGGAGGCTGATCTGTGCCGCCCGTATCAGGCGTATTACCCGACTGACCGGAGCCGCCCGTATCAGACGTATTGCCCGACTGGCCGGAACCGCCCGTATCAGGCGTATTGCCCGACGGATCAGAGCCGGAAGGCCGGTCGGAACCGGAAGGCCGGTTAGAACCGGATGATCCGGGTGTGCTGCTGCCCGAAGAATAGTCATCATCGTCATCGTCATATGACGACGGAGGCGTATATCCGTGGCCCGAACAGCTCTGAGTCGCTACAGTGTCTTTGTCAAAATATTCTGTAACGGAAGGACATCCGCTCACTGCGAGGAGGCCGGTTTGGGTGCAGATGGTTCGTCTGACAACAGAAGAAGGCACGTCAAATTCTTTGTTCTCAAGATTTTCATGAACTCTGTTCATAATATTTTTCCAGAGTGTCTTATGCCAGTTTGCGTTCTGGCCTTCCATTGATTTGTTGTTGTCATATCCGCCCCATACGCCGCCTGTGTAATACGGGGTATATCCTACAAACCATAAGCTTTCCGTGTCGTCTGTCGTACCGGTCTTGCCGGCAACGGTCATATCGTCAAGTCTTGCGGGAGTACCTGTACCTCTCGTCACAACATCTTCCATTGCGCTTGTCAGAAGATAAGCGGTGGATTCCTTGATTACCTCATGGGTATCCGGAACTGTATTGTCAATCAGGACATTTCCGTCGTGATCCAGTATTTCCGTGTAAAATGTCGGCTCTGTATATTCGCCGCCGTTGGCGATCGCCGCGTATGCCGCGGTCATCTCCAGGTTGTATACGCCGCGGGTAATGCCTCCGAGGGCGGTGGACTGGGCAACATCGGTATATCCCTTATAGTCCGGATCCGTACCGTCGACAAGCGTTGTAAAGCCGAATTTTTCAAGGTATTCATATCCTTTTTCAAGCCCTACTGTCTCAGTGAGCGTCCGTACCGCGCAGACATTCATGGAGTGAAGGATGGCATAGCGGGTGGTTGTCCATCCGATATATACGCCGTCCCAGTTCCGCACCGGTTTGCCGCTCGTGTAATTGTACGGCTCGTCGTTAATCAGTGTGGCAAGAGTCATTCCGCATTCATTGAGTCCGGGAGCGTAAGTAGATACGATCTTGAACGCAGAACCGGGCTGCTTGGTAGAATCTGTGGCGCGGTTCAGAGAACGGCTGGACTGCTTTTCCCCGCGTCCGCCGACAATAGCTTTGACCTGTCCCGTGTACTGATCCATGATTACAACGGAAGTCTGAGGCTGCAGGGTGATTTCGATCTTTTCATCCACCGTATCGCCGGCTTCCGTGTCAATATTCAGCGTGCTCTTATATTCTTCCACGGCTGCGCGCGCTTCGTCCTCCGAGCCGAATACGAAAGGATTCTTGTCATTGTGCGCTTTTTCAATGTATGCTCCAAGCTGTTCTTTGCTGTAGTTCTCGGCTGTGCCGTCGGCGCGGTGGATGGTAAGGGCGTACTCGATGCCGTATTCGGTCATTGTAAGATAATCGCCCACATCCGCAACCTCCTCGTCGCAGATCTTCTGAATAGCGGAGTCCTGGGTTGACTTGATTGTAAGTCCTCCCGTATAGAGAAGATTGTAAGCCTGTGTTTCCGTATAACCTTTCTCGTCGATAAGATCCTGAATGACGTCGTCGATCAGGGCGTCCACGAAGTAAGAGTAAGGTTCCGAATCGTTTGTGTTCGCCGCTGTCTTGAGAATCCGGTCGTATACGGGATCGGCTAAAGCCTGATCGTATTCTTCCTGATTGATGTATCCCTGTTCAAGCATATTACTCAGAACAATCTTCTGTCTTGTCTCATTGGCTTCAGGGTGGGTTACAGGGTCGTAACCGGTGGGATTCTTTGTAATTGCCGCGATAACCGCGCATTCGGAGAGCGTCAGATCGGATACGTCTTTGTTGAAATAACGGGTGGCGGCGGTCTGAACGCCGAGGCAGCCCTGCCCCAGGTTGATTGTGTTCATGTATGCCTCCAGAATCTCTTCCTTGTCCATCTCTTTTTCAATCCGGAGGGCAAGATACTGTTCCTGGAGTTTTCTTTCCACCCTGTCATAAAATGTCTTCTCTGTTACAAAATTTGGAAATACGTTGTTTTTGATCAGCTGCTGGGTAATGGTGCTGGCGCCTTCGGAAAAATCAAAGCCGTTTGTAATGCCTACCACGCCGGCGCGAAGAATACCCTGAAGATCAATGCCGTTATGTTCATAAAAACGTTCGTCCTCAATGGCTACAAAAGCATCCGCCATGTATTTCGGAATATCTTCATAAGTCCGGTATACACGGTTGGAGTCGGAATCCTTGAGTGTCCTTATCTGTGCGCCGTTCTGGTCTACGATGGTAGTTGTATAGCCTTTCGGCATGATATCGTCTGACGTTACATTCGGTGTGTTGTCTATGATCTTTTTCGCCATGACGGCGATGCCGACAACACAGATGACTGCCAGAAGCAGGATACACAGGATAAGCGCCTTGAAAAATCGGACACCGACGCGTTTTTTCTTCAGTCTCTTCTTGGAAGAGATCTCGTTCTTTCTCTTTGAAAGATTCTGTTTCCCGTAATTCACGAATAGCATCCTCCTTTTTTAACTCCTATGATTATAGCAAATATACTCTTTTAAATAAAGAAGAAAATAAAAAGTTCATATTTGACCCGGAAAAATTAAGAAAACTTTTCGATTTCGGATGAAAGAACAGGGGAGAGCTCTTTCCGGAAACCGGCGGTTCTGCGCCCGGGGAGATGTTTTCTCTTGAGCAACGGCAAAGCCTCTGATATAGTAATATAAGACACAGTAGAAGAGGAGAAGATTATGGACAGTTACAGCACCGTTTATTCTGAAGGGACAGGAGAGATTGTGGAAAAGAAGTCGCGTTTTATCGCCGAAATTTTTCCGGTTTCGACAGAGCAAGAGGCTTTTGAGCATCTGGAGGCTGTCAGAAAAAAATACTGGGACGCGCGGCATCACTGCTGGGCGTATATTATCGGCAGAAATCCGGGAACCGAGAGGATGAGCGACGACGGAGAACCGGCGGGCACCGCAGGAAAGCCGATCCTTGAAGTGTTAAGGGGCAGAGGGCTGACAAATGTATTTGCTGTTGTGACCAGATATTTTGGCGGCACGCTTCTCGGAACCGGCGGACTGGTCAGGGCATATTCAGGAGCCGTACAGGAGGGGCTTGCGCATACGGAGATTATTACCAGAATGTCAGGCCTTAAGCTTAAAATCGGCACGGATTATACAGGGGCGGGAAAAATACAGTATATTCTTGGACAGCGAAAGCTTGTCGTGACGGACAGCGAGTATACTGACAAAGTAGAATTTACTGTTCTTGTGCCTGAGGGAGAAGAAGCGCCGCTGGAGAAAGAGATCATGGAGGCCACCTGCGGGCGGGCGGCAATGGAAAAGCAGGCGGACTGCTGGTTTGCCAGAACCGCGGACGGGATAGAAATTATAGAAAAATAACACAGGGAGCCGGTTCCGACAGGAACCGGCTCCATATGTTTCGATTATGAAAATTCAGGTTCGATCAGACCGAAGGAGCCGTCGTTTCGTTTATAAACGACATTGACTTCATCGGTTTCGGCATTTGAAAATACGAAGAAGCTGTGTCCGAGAAGTTCCATCTGGAGGCATGCGTCTTCGGGATACATCGGTTTGATGCCGAAACGTTTTGTCCGGACAATCCGGATCTCGTCGTCTTCCGGGGACTCTTCTTCAGAATCAATGAATTCCTTCTTAATGCCTCCGGCCGAAGCCGCGGATGTGGGATGCCCCTGGCTGCGCGCCACCAGCTTGTTTTTGTATTTGCGGAGCTGGCGCTCAATGACTTCTTCTACAAGGTCGATGGATACATACATGTCATTGCTCGTCTGCTCAGAGCGGATAATGTGTCCTTTTACAGGAATTGTGACCTCAATTTTCTGGCGGCCCTTCTCCACGCTGAGCGTTACAATAATTTCTGTTTCAGGAGTGAAATACCGTTCAAGCTTTCCTAATTTCTGTTCGATGGCGTCCCGTAATCCGGAGGATACCTCAATGTTTTTTCCGCTGATAATAAAATTCATGCTGCTCAACTCCTTTGTTCAAATTTGACATAAACAGACAAAAAACAGCTGTTCATATTATAAAAATATTATAACATGGAACAGCTGTAATGTATAGA
>CALWKB010000144.1 GCA_944381125.1 uncultured Mediterraneibacter sp.
GATCAGAAGCCGGGCGATGACCAGAAACCGTCTGATGATCAGAAACCGTCCGATACCCAGAAACCGTCTGATACCCAGAAACCGTCTGATACTCCGGACGGAGACAAAGCGGTACAGACAGGCGACACAGCAAACCTGTTCCTGCCGACAGCCGGAATGCTGATGGCAGCAGGGCTTGCAGTTGCGGTCTGGAAGAAAAGGACACAGAGATAAAACAGAATAAACGGGCGCGTTTTCCGGGCGCGGATCCGGAAAAACAAAACGTCTGAGTAAATGAAGACGTCGCGGATTTGTCAGAAATGATGAATCCGCGGCGCTTTTTTTACTGGCAACGAGCCAAAGCCCGGGCTTGCCCGAGACCTTGGCGACCGCTTACAATCCCGGAATGTGCCTTCTGACACTTCCGGTGATTCTCTCCGGATGTTTCCCGCTCATACAATTTCAAATTGACAGGATTTTTGTTTACGCTTTTGAATTACGGTGGTATAATATTCATGTTGACTACATGATTGAAGGAGTTTTTTGGTATGGAACTGACAACAATTAGGGAAATATTTAAAAAAAGAGAGGATTTTCTGGATAAGAAGGTGACGGTCGGGGGATGGATCCGCAGTATCCGGGATTCCAGGACGTTCGGATTTATCGTGCTTGGCGACGGCTCATATTTTCAGACGCTTCAGATTGTTTACCATGACAGAATGGACAATTTCGCGGAGGTGTCAAAGCTGAATGTCGGGGCGGCGGTTATTGTGACGGGAACGCTTGTGGCTACGCCTGAGGCAAAGCAGCCGTTTGAGATACAGGCGGATACAGTGGAAGTGGAGGGCGCGTCCGCGCCGGATTATCCGCTTCAGAAGAAGCGCCACAGTTTTGAGTTCCTCAGGACGATTTCTCATCTGAGACCGCGGACGAATACATTCCAGGCAGTCTTCCGTGTGAGATCGCTTGCCGCGTACGCGATACACAGATTCTTCCAGGAGAGAGGATTTGTGTATGTGCATACTCCGCTGATTACGGGAAGCGACTGTGAGGGAGCGGGAGAGATGTTCCGCGTGACTACGCTTGATCTGGAAAATGTTCCGAAGAATGAGGACGGAACGGTTGATTACACCCGGGATTTCTTCGGGAAAGAGACAAGCCTTACGGTAAGCGGCCAGCTTAACGGCGAGACTTACGCGCAGGCCTTCCGGAGCATTTATACATTCGGGCCTACATTCCGCGCGGAGAATTCCAATACGACAAGACACGCGGCCGAGTTCTGGATGATTGAGCCTGAGATCGCTTTTGCCGATCTGGAGGACGATATGGATCTGGCGGAAGATATGCTCAAGTATATTATTAATTATGTGCTGGAAAACGCGCCGGAGGAGATGAACTTCTTTAACTCTTTCGTTGACAAAGGGCTTCTCGAGCGTCTGCACAATGTGGCGAATTCTGATTTCGCGAGAGTGACATACACAGAGGCGATTGACATTCTGGCAAAGAATAACGACAAATTTGAATATAAGGTTTCCTGGGGATGTGATCTTCAGACGGAGCATGAACGTTATCTGACGGAGCAGGTATATAAGCGGCCTGTATTTGTGACAGATTACCCGAAAGAAATAAAAGCGTTTTATATGAAGCAGAATGATGACGGAAAGACGGTCGCGGCGGTTGACTGTCTTGTGCCGGGAATCGGAGAGATCATCGGCGGCAGCCAGAGAGAGGACGACTATGACAGGCTGCTTGCCCGGATGAAGGAACTGGGACTGAAGGAAGAGGATTATGGATTCTATCTGGATCTGAGAAAATACGGTTCTACACGTCATGCCGGCTTCGGGCTCGGATTTGAGAGGTGCGTTATGTACCTGACGGGAATGTCAAATATCCGTGATGTGATTCCATTCCCGAGAACAGTTAATAATTGCGAATTATAATATGTGGAAGGGCGCGGCACCGGGATGCGGCGTCCTTTTTGCAACAGCGGCGGACAGGAAAGGAAATGCCAGGATCATGAGATTTATTCATATTGCAGATGTACATCTGGGCGCAAAACCTGAGGCGGGAAAGGCGTACTCCGGAAGGCGGCCGGAAGAATTGTGGAATACATTTGGATATATAATCCGTCTTTGCGAGAAGGAGCGCACGGATCTGCTCCTGATTGCAGGAGACCTTTTTCACAGGCAGCCTCTGCTGAGGGAACTCAAAGAAGTGGATTACCTGTTTTCCACGCTCAGTCATACAAAGGTTGTACTGATTGCCGGAAACCATGATTATATACGGAACGACTCTTATTATCGCACCTTTAAGTGGAGCGGGAACGTATATCCGCTTTTTGGAAAAGAAATGGAGTGTGTGGAGTTTGAAGAACTGCACACGGCTGTGTATGGTCTGAGTTATTATGCAAAAGAAGTGCGTGAGCCGGTGTATAACAACGCCGTGGAAAAAGGCATGCCGGACGGACGGCAGAAATATGAAATTCTACTTGCCCACGGAGGAGATGAAAGGCACATACCGATTGACTGGAAAAAGCTGGAGGCGTCCCGCTTTGCATATGTGGCGCTGGGGCATATACATAAACCGGATGCGGTGAGGAAAAACCGCATCGTGTATTCCGGAGCGCCGGAGCCCGTGGATCGCGGAGACACAGGCTTGCACGGGTATATAAGCGGAGTGATTACGGAAGAAGGTGTGCGCGCCGTTCGGGTGTGCTGCGCCGTCAGAGAATATATTCCGCTGGACATTCCGGTTTGCGAAAACGATACTTGCGGAAGCGTCAGAGAAAAAATAAAGAAATTGAAAAAGAAATATGGCAACAATAATATTTACACGCTGACTCTGAAAGGAACAAGAGATCCGCATATTATTTTTGATGAGAAGCAGCTGGCCGGGGGCGATGAGGCGGGAAATATTATCGCGGTAGAAGACCGGACCTGTCCGGCGTATGATTTCGGGCGGCTTTACAGAGAAAATGAGGACAATCTGATCGGAAAGTATATAAAGCGGTTTTCCGGATGCGAAGAGGGCAGTGAAGAATATCAGGCGCTCTGCGAAGGGGTGAACGCTCTTCTGGAAAACCGGCGGTAGGCGAGAGGCGAAGCGAATGATAATTACAGACATTTATATAAAAAATTTCGGGATGCTGTCGGAGAAGCGGATGCATTTTTCGGAAGGCCTTCAGGTTCTGTGCGGCGAAAATGAGTCGGGAAAATCCACACTCTATGCCTTTATCCGGGCAATGCTTTTCGGAATGGAGCGGGGCAGGGGAAAGGCGGCGGCGAAAGATGATTTTACACGATATGAGCCGTGGGAAAATCCGGGATATTATGCCGGGGTTCTCCGTTTTTGCTGCGGCGGGAAGAAATTCCGTCTGGAGCGGGATTTCAGCCGATATACGAAACGTACGCTTCTGGTCTGTGAAGATGACGGAGAGGAGCTTTCGGTCGAAGACGGGGATCTGGACATGCTCTTGGGAGGCGTAACGCCGGCTCTTTATGACAGTACGGTTTCCATAGGACAGCTGGCTGCGGCGCCGGGGCAGGAATTGTCCGCCGCCCTGGAAAATTATGCCGCGAATCTGTGTGAATCCGGCGGCGGCGATCTTGATGTAAACGGAGCGCTGAAATGTCTGAAAGACAGGCGGCGGGAAACGGAAAAAAAGCTTCGGGCGGAGGAAGATTCCGAGGAGGAAAAGCATCGGAGAATCTTGCAGGAACGCACGTATCTGGAGCGCGACATAAAAAATCTGGCGGACGAAATCGAAGAAAAGAACAGACGTCTGGCCGCCGGGCAGGCGCCTGGCGGCCCGGATGAGAAGTTGGAGGCGGGGGAAGCCTGGCATTATAATTTGCCGGCTGCCATGCTGTTTGCAGCGGCTGTGCTGTGCTTTGTATTCGGCTTCTTTTTCCGAACTGTGGCTGCGAACGAGTGGAGCAGCGCCGAAGCCGGTTCTGTGGTTTTTGTATTCACGGCTCTTATGCTGGCCGGAGCGGGGCTTTTATTTGCCGGCGCATATGTATATATAAAAGACCGGCGCCGGATGCGGATCCGGGAACTGGAAGCGGCCAGGGAAGAGGAGGATGTGAGAATCCGTCATATTCTCTGGGAGAAGGAGCGGGCGCAGGCGGAGATGAAGGAAAAAGAGATCCGCCTTGTCAATCTGGAAGATCAGTGCCCGGAAATAGAAGAAAACAGGGAAAAAAGCCGGCTGGAAGCACGCCTTCGGGCTCTTCGGACCGCGGAGGAACAGCTGAAGCTTGCCGCGGAGGAGCTGGGGAGACAGACTGCGGAAAGCCTGAATGAAAAAGCGTCGGACATATTTGCACAGATAACGGATGGAAGATACAGCGGGCTGAAAATAGGGGAGAAGCTTCAGGTTTCGGTATGGGACGGCAGCCGGAATATTCCGGCGGAGAGGCTGAGCAGAGGGACGCTGGAGCAGATTTACTTTTCCGTGCGCATGGCCGCTGCGGAAATTCTTCAGGAAGAGCCGCTGCCGGTGATACTTGATGAGACGTTCGCGTTTTATGATGAGAAAAGGCTGGAATCTGCGTTAAAATGGTTGAGGGGACAGAAAAAGCAGGTTATAATATTATCCTGCGGCAAAAGAGAAGAAGAAATTGCCCGCCGATTATAAAAACTATGATGACAGGGAGCGGAAAAAGAGAGCTCCTTCTGGGAGGAAGACCACAATATGAAGATAACACTGCCAAAGAAAGTGCTGCTGATTATCGAAAATTTACAGTTCCACGGATATGAAGCGTACGCGGTTGGAGGCTGCGTCAGGGATTCGATTCTTGCCAGACGTCCGGAGGACTGGGATATAACGACTTCTGCGAAACCACAGGAGATTAAACGGCTGTTTCGCAGAACCGTAGATACCGGGATTGAACACGGGACGGTGACGGTGCTGATCGGGAAGGACAGTTTTGAGGTTACAACTTACCGTGTGGACGGCGTGTATGAAGATGGAAGACATCCGAAAGAAGTTCGTTTTACAAGCCGGCTGGAAGAAGATCTTCAGCGAAGAGATTTTACAATCAATGCCATGGCGTACAATGATGAAGTGCGCCTTGTAGATGTTTTCGGCGGAATGCAGGATCTGAATCATCATCTGATCCGCTGCGTGGGCGATCCGGAAGAGCGTTTCTCGGAGGACGCCCTGAGAATTCTGCGGGCGGTCCGGTTTTCCGCTCAGCTCAATTTCCCCATTGAGCCAAACACGGCGGAGGCGGTCAGGAAGCTGGCTCCGACGCTTGAAAAGATCAGCGCGGAGCGTATTCAGGCGGAGCTTGTAAAACTTCTTGTTTCGCCCCATCCGGAACGCATCCGCGACGCATATGAACTGGGAATTACAAAGGTGATTCTGCCGGAATGGGACGCTATGGCGGGAGTGGAGCAGAACACTCCGCATCATAAATATGACGTGGCGGAGCACACTATACGCGCGTTGAAATATGTAAAAAGAGACAAGATATTAAGGCTTACGATGTTGTTCCATGATATGGGAAAGCCGGCGATGCGGACAACGGATGAGAACGGGAGAGACCACTTTAAGGGGCACGCCCTTGTCAGCGAGGAAATCGCCAGAAGAGTCATGAGAAGGCTGAAATTTGACAACGATACGGTAAAGAAAGTCACACGGCTCGTGTGCTATCACGATTACCGCGTGGAGCCCACCGAGAGAAACGTCCGCCGGGCAATGAACCGGATCGGCGTGGACCTCTTCCCGTACTATCTTGCGGTCAGGATGGCGGACGCAAAGGCGCAGAGCCCGTATATGAGAAGAGAGAAGATTGAAAATATCGTCGCCATGAGAGAGCTGTATCAGGAAGTACTGCGAAAAGAAGAATGCGTTACTCTGCGGCAGCTGGCCGTAAGCGGCAGGGATCTGATGGATATGGGCATGAAGCCGGGCAGAGAGCTCGGCAGTATGCTTGCGGAACTTCTGGAGTACGTGATTGATGATCCTGAGAGAAACAGAAAAGAGATTCTGTGCGGATATGTAAGAGAAAAGCTCGGTTTATAAGCATACTTAAGCTGCCCCCTTCATAGATTAGAAAGAGTCAGAATATGAGGGAACAGGGGGCAGCTATGAGAGAGTACGAACTTGAAATACTTGAGCAATATGAAATAGAAATAAAAGGCACCCGGAGGATCAGGGGTGCGTTTTTTTGCGATACAGATAAAGGCGCGATGCTGCTGAAGGAAACGGGGATTTCGGAAAAGCGCGCATCTTTTATGTATTATAAGGAGAGTTGCCTGGAAGCTCTGGGAATGGCGGCGGATACGCCGGTGTTCACAAAGGACGGGACGCTCCTTGCCGTATCCCGGGACGGAACAAAATACATTATGAAGAAATGGTATGCCGGCCGGGAATGCGATCTGAAAAAATGGCAGGATCTTACCCGGGCGTCCGCGAATCTGGCGGAGCTTCATATAAAATTGAACGAAGACGGACGGAGAGATGATTTTCCGGGAACAGCTGATTTCCCGGCCGCGGGGAGAAGCCCGCAGGATGAGGTGAAGCGGAGGAACAGAGAACTGAAAAAGATCAGAGCCTTCATACGGGGGAGAACTTCAAAAAATGAATTTGAATATCTGTTCCTGAGCAGTTTTGAAAAGATGTATGCGATGGCTGAAAAAGTGGCCGGGTATCTGTCGGAACCGGAATATGCGGAACTGCACGCGCAGAGTATAAGACAGAGGCGGGTCGCCCACGGGGATTATAATTATCATAATCTTCTTATGCTTCAGGGCGGCATCGCGACTACGGGATTTGAACATATGCATACGGATATTCAGGTGCGGGATTTGTATTATTTTATTAGAAAAGCAATGGAAAAATTTCAATGGAAAGAAAATATGGGACGGACTATACTGGATGCATATGAGGGTCTGAGGCCGCTTTCGGAAACGGAAAAACGGTATATGGGTCTGTCGCTGGCATATCCGGAGAAATACTGGAAGACTGCCGTCGGCTATTATCATTCCGGCAAATCATGGATGCCGGAAAAGAATGTGGAAAAGCTGCAGACAGCGGTGCGCCAGTGGGATGAAAAGTACGGTTTTCTTGAAAATGTGTTCCTGTTAAGATTTCACTGAGCCGCCGTTTGCAGACAGAGAGTATGTCCGCGGAGCGCCGAATTGCCGGGCGGGATGAAAATTTTGTGCCGCAGAGGCTGAAAAAGCCTGAAAAACGCCGAAAAATCTTGACAAAGAGAAGCGGAACCGCTATAACTGTACGTAAAGGTGGAAACATGTGGACGAGATTACATGCCCCTTTATTAAGAATAAAGTTGTATATTGATACAATAAAGAGGAGGAATTAACTCATGAACAAAACAGAATTAGTAGCAGCAGTAGCAGAAAAGGCTGAAATTTCCAAGAAGGATTGCGAGAAAGCGCTGAAAGCATTTGTCGATGTTGTTACAGAACAGCTGAAAGCTGATGAGAAAGTGCAGCTCGTAGGATTTGGTACATTTGAAGTAAGCAAGAGAGCGGCAAGAGAGGGAAGAAACCCGCAGACAGGCAAGACAATGAAGATCGCTGCCTGCAAGGCTCCGAAGTTTAAAGCCGGAAAAGCTTTAAAAGATGCAATCAACTAGTCTGCTTTTAGCATGAGAAGATAGATGAGATTTACCTGAAAGACGGGCACTTACGATGCGGGGACATTGTAAGTGCCTTTTCTGACGGTAAGAATTGCGGGAGGTGAGAGAAAATGCGTTTGGACAAGTTCCTGAAAGTTTCCAGGCTGATCAAGCGGAGAACTGTCGCAAACGAGGCATGTGACGCGGGACGGGTGTCTGTAAACGGAAAGCCGGCCAAAGCGTCCGTAAATGTAAAAGAAGGCGACGTAATTGAAATTCTTTTCGGGACAAAAACCGTAAAGGCGGAAGTTCTGAAGATTCAGGAAACAACAAAAAAAGATGAAGCGAAAGACATGTTCCGTTATCTTTAAAGTCATAAGCCGGACCGGGCCTTCATATACATAAGAACAGGTGCTTGTAAAAAGCGCCGGGGAGGTGCAGATATGGAGGAACAGCGGACTGCAAAAGCGCATAAGCTTGTAGTGAGCAACAGAAAAACAGGCACGGTTACAGGTGTTCTGGACGTCCTGTCTTTTGACCTGAATGAAATCCTGCTGGAGACGGAGCAGGGAATGCTGATGGTCAGGGGAACGGATCTCCATGTGAACCGGCTGAGCGTGGAAAAAGGAGAGGTGGATCTGTCAGGAAATATCGACAGCGTCGCCTACTCCGGTGTGAATCAGACCGGGCGGCAGAGCGAAAGCTTTCTCTCACGCCTGTTTAAATAGGAGGGTGCCGTGGGCGGAATCGGAAGAGAAACTCTGATTTTTCTGTATGCGTTACTTGCTGGCATGTCGGTGCTTTTTGTTTATTACATTCTTATCTGCCTGAGGCGCGTCATCCGTCACTGTGCCGCCGCGGCCGGCGCGGAGGACATGGCTTTCTGGCTGTGGGCCGCAGGATTTATTTTCGGACAGATGTACGATGCTACATACGGAAGTATAAGGGGCTATTTTCTGTTTGGCATCGCGGCCGGCGCGGCTGTCGGATATGCGCTGATCCGATTCGGCGCAAAAATAAGTGTAAAGTTTCAGAAAACTCTTGAAAAGTGCCGGAAAAACCGATAGAATGTTTTCTAGCGGGGAGTAAAAACAAAGTTAATAAGTGGGTGAGTATGAATGAATAAGAAAACAGGGAAATCCCGTCAGCATGGCGGGAAGAAGACGGCCAGGCTGCGCGGCTACAGAAGAAGTATGCTGATGATCTGCGCTGTTCTTGTATTCCTTTCCGGGATACTTGCGGCAGGCTCGCTGAGGCTGCAGGCGAAGAACAGCGAATATATGGAGCAGGAAGAGGAGCTCAGAGACAGGATCAGCGAAGAAGAAAAACGTTCGGAAGAGGTGGAGGAATTCGAAGCCTACGTCAAAACGGACGAATACATCAGGGAGACGGCGGAAGAGAAGCTTGATCTTGTCGATCCTGACGAGATTATTTTCAAGGCGTCAAAGTAAATCAGAGGGCGGGCGGAAGCGCCTGCGGAATAGAATAAATAAATATTACCAATGAAGACTCCGGGAGCAATTCTCCCGGAGTCTTTGGCTTTTGAAGGGAGATCAGGAAATATGAGTGACGGGCAGACGCTTCACAGCAGCCCGTATGTGGAGCAGATAGAGAAATACGCTCATTCGCTGAAACAGCTTTCTCAGACATTTCTCGGGCTGGAAGAAAAGAGACAGGCTTTTTCTGATGAAGAGATTGAAGCCATGTTTTCCGGAGTGCGTCAGAAAGTGTGCGGGAAATGCGAAAAATGCGGCTGGTGCTGGGGAGAGAATTTTGTCCATACGTATCAGATGGGATATGAGATCCTGTCGGCCGCGGACAGGTACGGCAGCGAGCTGAATACGGAGACCAGGAGAAAACTGGAGCAGAGATGTGTCCGGGCTCCGCAGTTTATATGCGAAATGCTGGAGGGATTTCATGCCGCCAGGCAGAACATGATATGGGTGAACCGGATGGCGAGAAGCCGGGAAGGGTGCGCCATACAGATGGATACATTCGCGGATATGATACAGAGCACGGCGAAAGAACTGGAAAACAGTATTTTCACGGACGAGAGGCTGGAGAAAAAGATCGGGGCCGCGCTGAGAAAAAAAGGGATCCGGATGCTGTACGCGCATTTTTTTATGAACCGCGAGGGAAGATATGAAATTCATGTTGCAGCCAGAACTATGAAAAACGAGAAAGTCCCGGCGAAAGAATTTGCTGCGCTTGTATCAGAAGCTGTCGGGCGCAGGCTGATCCTTCAGAACGGGACGGCGCAGATGATCGGAAACCGCTACATCACAATTGTGTGTATGGAAGGGCCGTCCTATTACACGATGCAGGGCGCGGCAAGAATCGGGAAGGGATGCAGCCAGATATCAGGCGATAATTTCGCCATGCTTGAACTGCCGGGCGGCAGGCAGGGAGCCGTCCTGTCCGACGGGATGGGATCCGGGGAAGAGGCGTGCAGGGAGAGCACTCTTGTAATCGAGCTGCTGGAAGAACTGCTGGAGGCCGGATTCCCGGTAAAAACAGCTATACAGATGATTAATACGACTCTTGTAATGGGCAGAGAAGAGATACACTATTCGACGGTGGACATGAGCGTGTTTGATATGTATACGGGAGAATGTGAAATCATTAAAGCCGGCGCTTCGTCCACTTTTATTAAGAAAAAAGACACGGTCGAGCATCTGAGCTCCACAAGCCTTCCCATAGGAGTGCTCAATTCCATAGAAATTGATTCTGTAAAACGGAAGCTTTCGGACGGCGATTTTGTAATTATGGTAACAGACGGAGTGCTGGACGCGCTGCCTGTGGGAGAGCAGGATATTCTGCTGGAAACGATAATTCAGGGAAGCATGATCGCAAATCCGGGTGAAATGGCCCGCCATATTCTGGAACAGGTGCTCGCGTGGACGGGAAAAGAGCCTGCCGACGACATGACGGTGCTGGCGGTAGGGCTCTGGACGTGCTGACTCTGACGCGGACAGAGCGGTCTTTACAATTTTGCGTGAATTAGGTATAGTTTACATATGATGAAAAAAATAGAAGAAAAGGCAGAAGTTCTGATTCGAAAATATAATATGATCGGGGAAGATGACGTAGTGGTTGCAGGCGTATCGGGCGGCGCGGATTCGGTATGCCTGCTTTTTGTGCTCTGCCGCCTGAGCGAAAAATATCATTTTTCCGTAAAAGCATGCCACGTCAATCATGGGCTGAGGGGCGCCGACGCGGACGAAGATGAGAGGTTTGTGGAAGAACTGTGCCGGGAGTGGAACGTCCCTTGCAGGGTTTTTCATGAAAATGTGGAATTAATCGCCAGAAAAAGGAAACAATCTACTGAGGAGGCGGGCCGCACGGCGCGCAGAAAGGCGTTTGAGACAATGTGCCGGGAAGACGGCGGCACAAAGATCGCTGCCGCGCATCACTGCAATGACAATGCGGAAACAATGCTTCTCAATATCGCAAGGGGAACCGGGCTTGCAGGACTTTGCGGCATCCGGCCGGTCTGCGGCAGGTGGATCCGGCCGCTGCTCGGCGTTTCGAGGGAAGAGATCGTGAGCGCCCTCACGGAGGCCGGCATCCCATGGCGCGAGGATCTGAGCAATGCGGAAGATATATATACAAGAAACCGCATCAGACACAATATCATCCCTCTGCTCTGCAGCCAGGTCAATCCGGAAACCGTGGAACATTTAAGCCGATTGTCCCGGCAGGCGGCGGAAGTGTGGGATTATGTCATGCAGGGCGTGGAAACGGCATGGAGCAGATGCGTGACTGTCTGCGGTGAAAGCGCAAGCGCGCTTGAAATCAGAAAAGATGAATTTGAAAAAGAAACGCCGGCCATCCGCAATCAGCTTATCCACAGGTGCATCTGCGAGGCCGCGGGGATGAACAGGGATGTGGAAGCGGTACATGTATCTGCCGTAACGGACTTGTTCGGGCGGCAGACGGGGAGAAAGCTCTGCCTGCCTTACGGCGTGACGGCATACCGGGTGTACGGGGGCGTGCGTCTGAAAAAAGAAGCAGATTCAGAACCGTTTCGCGGAGCCGGAACCGGCAGATCATCGGAAACGACCGGAGCTACAGAGACAGTGCTTAAAATACCCGGTGAAGTAAGCGTGCCGGGCAGGACGTGGCGGATATCGTGCAGAGTGTATGAGCGCAAAGAAGCGGATAACGGCGAGACCAGGCTCCCTCAAAAAAGCTACACGAAATGCTTCGACTATGATATAATAAAACATACCGTTTCTGTAAGGAACAGGCGCCCGGGAGATTACCTTGTAATCGGGAAAAACGGAAACAGGCAGAAATTGAAATCTTATTTTGTCAACGAAAAAGTTCCTTCAGGAGAACGGGGAAATTTGCTTCTGATCGCGGACGGAAGCCATATTATGTGGATTCCCGGTATGCGGATGAGCGCGCGGTATCAGATTACCGGAGATACGAAGAGAATTCTTGAGATAAAGATAACGGAGGATGAAAAAAATGGCAGAGAAAGTCAGAGTTCTGATCCCGGAGGAAGAAGTGGATCAGAGAATCAGAGAACTGGGGGAGAAAATCAGTGAGGACTATGCCGGAAAGCAGGTGCACCTGATCTGCATCCTTAAAGGCGGCGTATTTTTTATGTGTGAACTGGCAAAGAGAATAACAGTGCCGGTATCCATGGATTTTATGTGCGTCGGAAGCTACGGGGACGGAACAAAGTCAAGCGGAGTCGTACGCATCGCGAAGGATCTGGATGAATCCATCGAGGGAAAAGAAGTCCTTATTGTAGAAGATATTGTGGATTCCGGCAATACGCTGTATTACCTGATGGACGTCCTTAAGAAGAGAAATCCCGCAGGCATACGTCTGTGTACGCTGCTGGACAAACCGGACCGCAGGGTAAAAGATGTAAAAGCCGACTATCTCGGATTTCAGATCCCGGATGAGTTCGTAGTGGGATACGGCCTGGACTATGCCCAGAAATACAGAAACCTTCCCTACATCGGAGTGGTGGAAGGAGTGGAATAGGAAGGAGTTAGACAGCATTGAACAATAGCAGAAAGTACAGAGGCGCAAGCGGCCCGGCCATTATTATGTTCATCGTTATCGTCGCCGCTGTGCTCTGGATGGCAAGCCAGCTTCAGATGCATCAGCAGGAAATGACTTACGCGGAGTTTGCGGCTGAAGTGAAAAAGGATAATGTGACAGACGTGTACATCGACCAGAGCAAAGCTGTGCCAACAGGGACGGTTACTCTCAAACTGAAGGATGATAATTCCACCAGGAAAGTAAACGTGTCAGATGTAGAGGATGTGGAGACGCTCTGCGATGAAAATGATCTGGATTATAAGATTGAACCGGTTCCGGCGGATTCTGTACTCGGAGCCGTTCTTCTGCCTCTGCTTATTACGATGGGCGGGATCGCGCTGGTATTCTATCTGATGAACCGGCAGGGCGGAAACGCAAATTCAAAAGCCATGAATTTCGGCAAAAGCCGCGCAAAGATGTCCGCTGAAAATGAGATCAAAGTTACGTTCGCGGATGTGGCGGGGCTTAAAGAAGAAAAAGAGGAACTGGAAGAGATTGTGGATTTTCTCAAATCTCCGAAAAAATACGTGCAGGTGGGAGCAAGAATTCCCAAAGGCGTTCTTCTTGAGGGCCCTCCGGGAACGGGTAAAACGCTGCTCGCCAAAGCCGTGGCCGGCGAGGCGGGAGTGCCGTTTTTCAGTATTTCAGGATCGGATTTTGTGGAAATGTTTGTAGGCGTCGGAGCTTCCCGCGTAAGGGATCTGTTCCAGGACGCGAAGAAAAACGCGCCATGTATTGTTTTTATCGATGAGATTGACGCTGTTGCCAGAAGAAGGGGCAGCGGCCTCGGCGGCGGACATGACGAGAGAGAGCAGACGCTGAACCAGCTGCTTGTTGAGATGGACGGATTCGGCGTTAATGAGGGGATTATCGTCATGGCGGCAACAAACAGAAAGGACATCCTTGATCCGGCGATTCTGCGCCCGGGACGCTTCGACAGAAATGTCATCGTCGGATGGCCGGACGTTGGCGGCCGGGAGGAGATTCTCAAAGTGCACTCCAAGAATAAACCGCTGGGAGATGATGTAGATCTCAGACAGATTGCGCAGACTACAGCCGGATTTACAGGAGCTGATCTGGAAAACCTGCTCAACGAGGCGGCGATTCTGGCGGCCAAGGATAACCGGGCGTATATACAGCAGCAGGATATCCGGCACGCATTTGTAAAAGTTGGAATCGGGCCTGAGAAGAAGAGCCGCATCGTATCAGAGAAGGAGCGCAGGATTACCGCATATCATGAATCAGGGCACGCGATTCTTTTCCATGTGCTTCCGGACGTCGGCCCTGTGTACAGCGTGTCCATTATCCCTACAGGCGGCGCGGGCGGATATACCATGCCGCTGCCGGAAAAGGACGAAATGTTCAATACGAAAGGACATATGCTTCAGGAGATCACGGTTGCGCTTGGCGGCCGTGTGGCGGAGGAAGAGATATTTGACGATATTACTACGGGAGCGTCTCAGGATATCAAACAGGCGACCGCAATCGCCAAATCAATGATTACAAAATTCGGTATGTCTGAGCGGCTCGGACTTATTAATTATGATAATGACAGCGACGAAGTGTTTATCGGGCGCGATTTCGGACATATGTCGAGAGGATATGGGGAAAAAGTCGCCGGAACCATTGATGAAGAAGTGAAAAGGATCATAGACGAGTGCTATGAAAAGGCGCGCGCGATTATCAGGAAATACCAGAAAGTGTTGGAGGCGTGCGCGGAACTTCTGCTTGAGAAGGAAAAGATAACACGGAGTGAATTTGAAGCACTGTTCGAAGAATATGGAGCGGATGCGCAGTAGCGTCCGCTCTTTATGCCGCGCGCAGACGCTTTAAGCAGATATGAGGAGGCTGAAAAGGAATGAATAAAGAAGCGCTGTTCTGCGACGGAACGGGGGATTATGTGATTCCTCCGGAGCCGGACGCAAACGAAAAAATAGTCCTGCGGTTCCGGACTGCGCACAATGACGTGGAAGAGGTAAATATACTGACCGGAAACAGAAGTTACGCAATGTGGAAAATAAGCAGCAGAGGCGAGTTTGACTACTATGAAATCGTCTGTCAGCTGGGAAGCGAACCTTTTGAATATACATTTGAAGTAAAGAAAGGCGAACAGATCTGTTATTTCAACCGGTGCGGCGTGTGCGACCAGCGGGAAGACTATTACGCGTTTAAGATCGTCCCCGGTTTTTCCACTCCGGAATGGGCAAAGGGCGCCGTAATGTATCAGATCTTCGTGGACCGGTTTTATAACGGAGATCCGGATAACGACGTAGAGGACAGAGAATATATTTATATCGGAGCGCCAAGCGCCAAAATCAAAGACTGGAATCAGCTGCCGGCAGAGATGGACATTCACAATTTCTACGGCGGTGATCTGCAGGGGGTCATGGACAAACTTGATTACCTGCAGGATCTCGGAGTTGAAGTGATTTATTTCAACCCGCTGTTTGTCTCCCCGTCCAACCACAAATATGACATTCAGGATTATGACTATATTGATCCTCACTACGGGAAAATCGTGGCGGACGGAGGCGAGACGCTTCCGGAAGGCGCGCGGGACAATACCGGCGCTACAAAGTATCAGAAAAGGACCGGAGATATCCGCAACCTCGAAGCGGGCAACCGGCTTTTTGCAGAACTTGTGGAAGAGATGCATAAAAGAGGGATGCGCGTGATCATTGACGGAGTGTTTAATCACTGCGGATCATTTAATAAATGGATGGACCGGGAAAGGATTTACGAACAGCAGCCGGAATATCCGAAGGGCGCGTACGTAAGCAAAGACAGCCCGTACCGGGATTTCTTCCACTTTTTTGACGAGCGGGACGAAGCCTGGCCATACAATGGAAGCTATGACGGATGGTGGGGGCATGACACTTTGCCAAAGCTTTCTTACGAAGATTCACCGGAACTCGAGCAATATATAATGGATATAGGAAAGAAATGGGTTTCCCCGCCGTATAATGTGGACGGATGGCGTCTCGATGTGGCCGCTGATCTGGGCTGCAGCAATGAGTATAATCATATGTTCTGGAAACGGTTCCGCAAAGAAGTAAAAAGCGCCAATCCGGACGCGCTTATCCTTGCCGAACACTACGGAGATCCGGTGGACTGGCTGCAGGGCGACGAATGGGACAGCGTTATGAATTATGACGCGTTTATGGAACCGCTGACGTGGTTCCTCACGGGAATGGAAAAGCACAGTGACGAGAGAAGAACAGACCTGTGGGGCAATCAGGATAATTTTGTCGGAACCATGCGGCATTTTATGGCGAGTATGCTTACGCCTTCTCTCCAGGTGGCAATGAACCAGCTGTCCAATCACGACCATTCCCGCTTCCTTACAAGAACCAACCATATTGTGGGGCGGGCAAGCCAGGTGGGCGCGAAAGCCGCGGAGGAAGGAATTAATTACGCGGTCATGCGTCTTGCGGTTATCGTGCAGATGACATGGGTCGGCGCGCCGACTCTGTATTACGGCGATGAGGCCGGGCTCTGCGGTTTTACGGATCCGGATAACAGAAGGACATATCCGTGGGGGAATGAAAACAAAGATCTTCTGGAATTCCACAGGGAGATGATCCGCATACACAAGACCGAAAAACCTCTGCGGAAAGGTTCCATCAAGCTTCTGAAGGCGGATAAAAACTTCCTTGCCTATGCGAGATTTCAGGGAGACGAGCAGATTGTCGTGGTCCTGAACAACAGCAAAGAACTGATGGAGCGGGTTACTGTTCCGGTCTGGTACGCGGGAGTGCCGAAAAAAGGACGGATGAAGCAGCTCATGTATTCCTACGAAGAGGGATATAATACGCATTACAGCGAGTATATTGTGGAAGACGGAGAGATTATACTTAATATCGGCAGACACTCGGCGATTGTCCTGAAGCCTCTGAAAGAGGAGGAAACATTCGCGTTCTGACGGTGTATAATTAAAATATATATTATGCCTGAGATGAAACTGCTCTGTGAAAGAGAAGTCTCTTCTCGGGCATTTTTGCGGTTCCGCAAGAAACTGGACTGGTCAAAAAATACAAAACTGGATGTTTCTGATAAGCCAGTCCTGTGATATTATTTCCCGGTAGAAAAGAAAGAGGACAGAAAAAATGACAAAAAAAATAGCGGTAATTAATGATTTGTCGGGTTTTGGAAAATGCTCGCTTACAGCTGCCATATCAGTGATCGCGGCAATGGGCGTGCAGCCCTGTCCGCTTCCGACAGCCATACTGAGCGCTCAGACCGGCTATCCCAGTTATTTTCTTGACGACTATACGGACAGGATGGATGAGTTCAGAAAAGAATGGAAAAAAATGGGCGCGTCATTTGACGGGATTTATACCGGGTTTATGGCCGGGGGAGCGCAGATCAGAGAAGTTTTCTCATTTCTGGATGATTTTTACAAAGAAAATACATTTCTGCTTGCAGATCCGGTAATGGGCGACAACGGCCGGAAATACGATGTGTTTACACCGGAGCTTCTTGCAATGATGAAAGAACTGGTTATGCGGGCGGATGTGATTACGCCGAATCTTACGGAGCTGTGTCTGCTGACAGATACGGATTACCGGGAAATCAGCGGCATAAATGAACAGGAGCGGCTTGTGACGGCGGTTGAGCAGATGTGCGCCAGCCTGTCCGGCGGCGCGCGCCGCGGCCCGGGGCAGATAGTCGTAACAGGGATCTGCTTTACGGATGATGAAGACGGTATACAGAAAGTAGGCAACCTGGCGTTTTCGGATAAAGGGACCCGGCTGTCGGCATTTCCGTTTATCGGGGAGAGTTACTCGGGAACGGGAGATCTGTTCGCTTCTGTAATTGCCGGAGGACGGGCGAGAGGAGACAGCCTGGATGATTCCATGGTGCTTGCGGGAAAGATGATAGAGGCGGCGATACAGGATTCTGCAAAGCGTTCTGTTCCGAGAAACGACGGCGTGGACTATGAACAGTATTTGTGGATGCTGGCGAAAAAAACGGTATGAACGGAACTCTGAGGCCGGAAAGGGGAGAAGAAAAATGACTGAAAAACAAGACGTTCAGAGAAACTGTAAAAAGCGGCGGGAAAATCCGGGAAAAGAAAAAACGGTAAGAATGACTGCGGCGGGGCTGTTTGCAGCCATGATTACGGTTATGACCGCCTACATCTGCCATATCCCTTACGGGGCGAACGGGGGATATATACATTTCGGGGACGCGATGATTTATATGGCGGCAGTGTTCCTTCCGCGGCCGTACGCGCTCGCGGCGGCAGCCATAGGAGGAGGCGTTGCGGATCTTCTGACCGCGCCGATGTGGGCGCCGGCGACCATAATTATAAAAATGCTTATTGTGCTGCCGTTTACAGGCAGAAAGGAAAAAATACTGACGGCAAGAAACTGGGCGGCTCCGTTTATTGCCGCTGTGATCTCCGCATCCGGATATTATCTGGCGGAAGGAATCCTGTTCGGCTCCTTTGTGGCTCCGGCGGCTTCGCTTCTGGGGAGCTTTATCCAGTCCGGCGGCAGCGCGGTGTTCTTTTTTGCGGCCGGAACAGTTTTTGATCAGGCGCATGTAAAGGGAAAGGTTATGCGGATGATGCATCCGGACGGCGGAGCGCGCTGACGCTTCCGCGGCATGAAAAGATGGAAAATAACGAATAATCCAGGACTTAACTGCGCATCCTGCCAGGCATGTGTGAGAAAAAGAAAGGAAGAGAAAAATGGCGGATATACTGTATACATATAAGAACGAAGTTTATGTGAATCTGACAAACAAATGCGACTGCAGCTGCACTTTCTGCATCCGCAGCCACAAAGACGCGGTAGGCGACGCGGATACGTTGTGGCACAGAAAGGATCCGTCTCTTGCGGAAGTGGAGCAGGCGATGAACCGGTTTGATTTTGAGGGATATGAGGAACTGGTATACTGCGGGTACGGGGAGCCGACATGCGCTCTGGATAATCTGATTGCTTCCGCAAAATACGCGAAAGAAAAATACGGTATTAAAGTGCGGGTAAATACAAACGGACTCGGAAGCCTTTACTGGAATCGGGATATCGTGCCGGAGCTTAAAGAGGCGGTGGATATCGTATCCATCAGTCTTAACGCGCCGGATGAAAAGAAATATATGGAAGTGACAAGGCCTCAGTTTGACAACGCTTTCCGGGGAATGCTTGATTTTGCGGAAGAATGCAGAAACGCCGGACTCAAGGTGTGCTTTACGGTGGTCGATGTACTGCCGGAGGAAGAAATAGAAGCCAGCAGAAGACTGGCTGATTCCATGCGGATCGGATTCAGAGTGCGTCATTTCGCATAAAAAAAAGAGGGAGCGGTTTCCGGGCCGCATCCCTCTTTTTTATGCGCGTCCGGCGGCAAAAAACTGTTCCGCCGCCGGTTTATTTTGTCAGAACTTCAATGCCGTCCTCTTTGACAAGCACCATATATTCGATCTGCGCTGAAAGGCCGTCGTCGATTGTGTAGACTGTCCAGCCGTTGTCCTCATCCACAAAGAAATCCGGGCTGCCCTCGTTGATCATCGGCTCGATGGTGAACATCATGCCGGGGACGAGAAGCATTTCACTGCCTTTTGGCGTTACGTAGCTTACGAACGGATCTTCATGGAAAGCAAGGCCGATTCCATGCCCGCCGATTTCTTCAACCACGGAATAACCGTTGGCTTTCGCGTGGGTGTTTATCGCATCGGCGATATCTCCAAGATGACCCCATGGCTTCGCGGCCGCAAGGCCAAGCTCTACGCACTCTTCAGTTACCCGGATCAGGCGCTCGGCCCGTTCGGAGATTTTGCCCATTTTAAACATGCGGGAGGCGTCGGAGAAGTATCCGTCCAGAATAGTGGATACGTCCACGTTTATGATATCCCCTTCCTGCAGAATGATATTTTCATCCGGGATGCCGTGGCAGATTTCATTGTTCAGCGAAGTGCAGACGCTTTTCGGGAACCCCTGGTAATTAAGCGGAGCGGGAACGCCTCCGTGTTCCGTGGTAAAGCGGTATACGATCTCGTCAATCTCCGCGGTGCTCATCCCGATGTGGATATGCTTTGCGACTTCGTCAAGGACGGCTGTGTTAAGAGCCGCGCTTTTCCGGATTTTTTCGATCTGCGCCGGGGTTTTAAGAAGCGATTTTGAAGGGACGATCTCGCCGCGGTCGGCGTGCAAAAGCATTTTTTCTTCAATCGGCATATGGCATTTCTTATATTTCTTTCCGCTGCCGCACCAGCAAAGTTCATTTCTTTCCATTTATTACATCTCCTCTAAAATAATTATGATAAAAAAGTATTTTTTAACCGCTGTCCGTTCTGAAACCCGGCGGGCCGTCAGAAGCAGTGAATGAAAAGTCCGCTGCGCAGCTTCGGCTCAAACCAGGTGGATTTTGGCGGCATCAGCATGCCGGCGTCAGCCACGGAGAGCAGTTCTTCCATGGATGTGGGATACATGGCAAAAGCGGCTCCGCCGTTTTGATCGACGTTTTCTTCCAGCGCAGACAGCCCGCGGATTCCGCCGACAAACCGGATACGGGGGTCTGTTTTCGGATCTCTGATGCTCAGAACCGGATCAAGAATTCGATCCTGCAGGACGGAGACGTCGAGGCTTTTTACGGGATCGCCGCTGCAGGGCAGATCTTTTGCCCGCAGTCTGTACCAGGAACCGTCCAGGTAAAGGCCGAATTCGCCTTTTGCCGACGGCCTGTACTGCGTCTTCCCGCAGAAACCGATATCGAAGCCGTCCTTTAACTTATCAAGAAATATCTGCGGCGTACAGCCGTTCAGGTCAAGTACGCAGCGGTTGTAATCGTAAATATGAAGTTCGTCCGAAGGAAAGAGTACGGACAGAAAATAATTGTACTCTTCATCTCCGGAAAAGCCGGGGTGTTCCGCCCTTCTGCGCAGCCCGGCCTTTACGGCCGAAGCGGCCCGGTGATGCCCGTCCGCGATATAGAGGTGCGGAATGTCTGAAAACAGGCGGGAAATTTCCCGGATGTCGGAATCGCTGTCAATTTTCCAGACCTGGTGGCGGACGCCGTCTTCGCACGTAAAGTCATACAGGCAGGGAGTCTGCCTGACCGCGTCTGCAATTGCTTTGAGCTCCCGGCGCGGCCGGTATGTGAGAAAAATGGGGCCTGTCTGGGCACAGCAGGCGTCCACGTGGCGGATCCGGTCCTGCTCTTTTGCCTCCAGCGTGTTCTCATGCTTTAATATTACCTGATTTATATAATCATCAATCGAAGCGCATCCCACGATTCCATTCTGCGTCCTGCCGTCCATCGTAAGGGCATATATATAGAAACAGGGCTTTTCATCCCGGATAAAAGAACCGTCGGAAATCATTCCGTCAAGGAGTTCCCGGGCTTTTTCGTAAACGATATCCGAATAAGGATCCGTGCCTTCGGGGAACTGGGTCTCCGCGCGGTCGATCCGGAGAAAAGAAAGCGGCTCCCGGGCAATTTCCTGCCGGGCTTCCGCGGTATTATATACATCGTATGGAAGAGCCGCTATGGAAGAGGCCATCTCCTTTTTCGGGCGGACGGCCCTGAAAGGGCGGACTGTACTCATATCGCATTCTCCTTTGGTGTGCTGCGTCTGTTTTCTGGTGCCTTCCGGGCGGGATTTTGCGCGCCGCCCATGAGAACAGTACCTTTCGGTACACTGACGATATTCTAACACACTTAACACAAATATGCTATAGCGGGATCGGGAAGCTGGCGACAAAGATTGATAAATTTTGCATTCATGCTTGCCCGCAGTAAAAAAGTATAGTAGTATATGAATCTATAAGGAGTGATAAAAACGTGAATGATGTAACATACTGGATATTGATGCTTCTTCTCACCGCCGGCTGCGCCGGGCTGCTTGCAGGATCGTTTGCCAGCGTGAAAAGACGCAACGCGCAGAGAACCGCGCTAAGGAGAAGAGGACGCAGACCGTCAGGCCGCGGAAACGGACCGGGCGGACAGGGACCGGTTCCGGGAGGGAGCGCCGGACGCGGACCGGAGCAGGGACAGCAGGGCGCCGTTCCGGGGAAAAAGAAGAAAAGACAATGGAAGATTATTCTCGAAGATATTGACAGCTGGGAGAAATACAGTTTTGTATTTTATGATGCAGTGGGGATCGGAAGGGAAAGAGAAGGAAGAATGTATGAAAAGTATCTTTCGATTCCGGATGATAAAAGAGTGTCGAAGTCCCATTGCGTTATCCTGAGAAGAGGAGACCAGCTCTACCTGAAAGATGAGGGCTCGAGAAACGGTACTTATCTCAACGGGCAGATGATAGAAGGGCCGGAGCTGCTTCAGAAAGATGACGTAATCGGCATCGGCGGAGTACACCTGGAAGTACAGAGAATACTCAGAGAGAGCGACTGATACAGAAACCGGCGCGCGTATCCGTAAACGGACCGCCGGAAAAGGAATGTCTGTCGGAATTGCAGCTGCGATTAAGAAGCAGGCGGCGGGGTAACCGCGCCTGCCGCGCGGCGCGGTTCCGGCGGACATTTTGCTTGTGCGGCGCGTTCCGGAGTATGGACCGACCTGAAATCCAGACGTTCGATCAAAATTCCGGAGTGTGGATTCCGGTTCTTTCGGCAGTCTCGCGGAAAGAACCGCACCCGACGGAACTTCCGGCATATACTGAATATATAATGTCTGTCTGGGAGTGAAGGAATATGAATCAGAAACTGCCTTATTATATGGCGTATCCGATGATGGCTGATTTTGCGAATGAAAAAGCGGAGAGGATGGATTTTGAATACCTCAGAAGCATGTACCCGGAAATACCGAAAATGGTTCTTCCCTATGTGGAAGAAGAGTGCGACCGGATGTCGTACGGAAACAGTATGATCTATGACCAGTATCCGGATAAACTGCAGCTTCGGATGATGTGCGGCAGAATCTGTGAAAATATTAAAAGGAATGAAAAAATGTTCCGGAATGACAGAGCGGATGAGACGGTACAGGATGCGGCGCGAAGCGGCGGATGGCTGCGGGATCTGGTGGAGGTAATGCTTTATCAGGAACTTTACCGCCGCAGAAGCAGCAGACGGAAAACCGCCAGGAGGTTTTTCTGACGCCGGAAAAAGAAAGTGCAAGGGAGACACATATGAAAAACAATCTTATATTTATCGGAATGCCCGCCGTAGGCAAAAGCACGGTGGGCATTGTGGTGGCAAAGCGCCTGGGCATGAAGTTTATAGACACGGATCTTCTGATTCAGGAGCAGGAAAAAAAGCTTTTAAGGGAAATAATCGCGGAAGTGGGACAAGAGGGCTTTCTTCAGATTGAAAATCAGGTCAATGCACAGGTGAAGGCGGATAATGCTGTAATTTCGCCGGGAGGAAGCGTGGTTTACTGCAAAGAAGCCATGCGGCATTATAAAGAAATCGGAACGATAGTATATTTGAAAGCATCCTATCAAACAATAAAAAGGCGGATACGCAACCCGAAAAAAAGGGGAGTGGTGCTCAGAAAGGGGCAGTCATTCCGGGAACTGTATAATGAACGCGTCCCGTATTTTGAAAAATACGCCGATATAACCGTGTGTGAAGACGGATGCCGGATCGAAGATACGATAGAAAATGTTATAAACGCAGTAGGGGAATACAGAAAACAGCATCCGAAAAGCAATAAAAAGAGATACAGGAGAAAACCGGCGGCGCGTCCGGAAAAAAGACCGGCGGACGGCAGAAAAGACAGAAATTACAGACAAAAGAGTCCGGGCGGGAGCCGGAAGGGAAAACCGGACGGGAACCGGAAAGAAAAAAATGCTTGACACAGACTGTGGTATAAGACTAATATATGTATTTGGCACAGAAAGGATTCAGATTTTTCCGATTCCGGACCGGTTCGGGACGGAAAAAGATTTTACAAATATTCTTTCTGTATGGTATAATAACAAATGGATTATACCTTCAATCCATGAATACATCAGTGAATTCGGAGTCGAGGTGCAAAATGGAACAATATATAATTAAAGGCGGAAACCCGCTGGTAGGGGAAGTAGAGATTGGCGGCGCCAAAAATGCTGCACTTGCAATTCTGGCGGCGGCTATTATGACGGATGAAACTGTTCTGATTGACAATCTTCCGGATGTCAATGACGTTAATGTTATGCTTGAGGCTATTAACGGCATCGGCGCCATGGTACAGAGGATTGACCGGCATACGGTGAAAATCAACGGAAGGACAATCGGAGATTTTAATATAGAGTATGATTATATTAAAAAGATCAGGGCTTCATATTACCTCCTGGGCGCGCTTCTCGGAAAATACAGAAGAGCGGAAGTGGCGCTTCCGGGCGGATGCAATATCGGAAGCCGTCCAATCGACCAGCATCTGAAAGGCTTCAGAGCACTTGGAGCTGATGTTGACATCGAGCATGGCAAGATCGTCGCGGAGGCAGAACGGCTCAGAGGAACACATTTGTATTTTGACGTTGTTTCCGTAGGCGCTACGATTAATGTGATGATGGCCGCCGCTATGGCGGAGGGGCTTACCATCATGGAAAACGTGGCGAAGGAACCCCATGTGGTGGACGTAGCCAATTTCCTTAACAGCATGGGAGCGAATATCCGCGGGGCCGGAACCGATGTGATAAAAATCCGCGGGGTGAAGACACTTCATAAATCCGAATATTCCATTATACCGGATCAGATCGAAGCCGGCACATTTATGTTTGCGGCAGCCGCTACAAAAGGCGACGTGACAGTTATGAATGTTATTCCGAAGCATCTGGACGCGACCATATCAAAGCTGGTTGACATCGGATGCGAGGTTGAAGAATTTGACGACGCGGTCAGAGTCGTGGCAAAGGGCAGGCTCAGAAGCACGCAGGTAAAGACGCTTCCCTATCCGGGATATCCGACAGACATGCAGCCGCAGATCGGCGTAACACTTGCTCTGGCAAGGGGAACAAGTACAATTACGGAGAGCATATTTGAAAACCGGTTTAAATATCTTGCCGAGCTGGCGCGCATGGGGGCGATCGTAAAAGTAGAGGGAAATTCCGCCACCATCGAGGGCGTCGATCATTTCTCCGGAGCACGCGTAAGCGCGCCGGATCTTCGGGCGGGCGCAGCTCTTTGCATTGCCGGACTTGCCGCCGAGGGCATAACGATAGTAGACGACATCGTATATATCCAGCGGGGATATGAACGGTTTGAGGAAAAACTCAGAAGTCTTGGCGGAGTGATAGAAAAAGTTACAAGCGAAAAAGAAATTCAGAAATTCAAACTGAAAGTCGGATAAAACACAGAAACAGTATTGACATTTTCAGCGCCGCGTTGTAGAGTAATCTACTGTAGCAGAAACAATTTAATAATTAAGACTTTCTCTTATTCAGAGCAGTGGAGATACAAAGGATCTGAGAAGCTGCGGCAACCCCTTGAAAGGAAGGTGCCAACCTGAGCGAGCAATCGAACAATAAGAGGATTGTTATGAAATATCAACAGTCCGCTTCCGCGGACTGTTTTCGTTTGGCAGGATTGCCTGCG
>CALWKB010000145.1 GCA_944381125.1 uncultured Mediterraneibacter sp.
GAGCTGTTCAAACCGTTCGTAATGAAAGAACTGGTTGCAAACGGGACAGCGCACAATATCAAAAATGCAAAGAAGATGGTGGAGAGACTCCAGCCGGAAGTGTGGGATGTGCTCGAGGAAGTGATCAAAGAGCACCCGGTTATGCTGAACCGCGCCCCCACGCTGCACAGACTGGGTATCCAGGCATTTGAGCCGATCCTTGTGGAAGGTAAGGCGATCAAGCTTCACCCGCTCGTTTGTACCGCTTACAACGCGGACTTCGACGGCGACCAGATGGCTGTCCATGTACCGCTGTCTGTAGAGGCTCAGGCAGAGTGCCGTTTCCTCCTTCTTTCACCGAACAACCTGCTGAAACCGTCGGACGGCGGTCCGGTGGCCGTTCCCTCACAGGATATGGTCCTCGGTATCTACTATCTGACGCAGGTAAGGCCGGGCGCGAAGGGCGAGGGCATGTTCTTCCGCAGTGTGAGCGAGGCGATCCTTGCTTACGAGAACGGATATATCACCCTACATTCACAGATCAAAGTCCGTGTGTCAAAGACAATGGCGGACGGCACTGTGAAGACGGGAACCATCGACGCAACCCTTGGACGCCTGATCTTCAATGAGATCATTCCGCAGGATCTTGGTTTTGTGGACAGAGAAGTAGAGGGAAATGAACTGCTCCTGGAGGTTGATTTCCATGTAGGAAAGAAACAGTTAAAGCAGATCCTGGAGAAAGTTATTAATACCCACGGCGCGACACAGACCGCGGAAGTGCTGGATGATGTGAAGTCTATCGGATACAGATTTTCCACACGCGCGGCCATGACCGTATCCATCTCGGATATGACCGTGCCGCCTCAGAAACCTCAGATGATCGAAGAAGCGCAGAACACCGTAGACAGAATCACAAAGAACTTTAAGCGCGGTCTTATCACAGAGGAAGAGCGTTACAAAGAAGTCGTAGAGACATGGAAGGCTACCGACGATAAACTTACGGAGGCCCTGCTTTCCGGTCTGGATAAATATAATAACATCTTCATGATGGCGGACTCAGGAGCCCGTGGTTCCGACAAGCAGATCAAACAGCTTGCAGGTATGCGAGGCCTTATGGCTGACACTACCGGACGTACCATCGAGCTGCCTATCAAGTCCAACTTCCGTGAAGGTCTGGACGTACTGGAGTATTTCATGTCCGCCCACGGAGCGCGTAAAGGTCTGTCCGATACGGCTCTGAGAACGGCTGACTCCGGTTACCTGACAAGACGTCTGGTCGACGTGTCCCAGCAGCTGATCATCCATGATACAGACTGCGTGGAGCCGGGAGAGGAAATTCCGGGCATGTATGTGCATGCGTTTACAGACGGAAACGAAGAAATTGAAAGCCTGCAGGATCGTATTACAGGACGTTTCTCCTGCGAGGATATCAAAGACAAAGACGGCAATGTACTTGTAAAGAAAAATCATATGATTACGCCGCGGCGCGCGGAGAGAGTAATTAAAAAAGGCGTGGATGAAAACGGAGAATCAATCAAAAAGGTTAAAATCCGTACAATCCTTACCTGCAAGTGCAAAGACGGCGTATGTGCGAAGTGCTACGGTGCCAATATGGCTACCGGCGAGGTCGTGCAGGT
The DNA here is from genome assembly GCA_944381125.1 of uncultured Mediterraneibacter sp. GTDB lineage: Bacteria > Bacillota > Clostridia > Lachnospirales > Lachnospiraceae > Mediterraneibacter. The sequence goes on from CALWKB010000145.1 coordinate 1,617, forward strand.
CGGCGAGGCGGTCGGCATCGTTGCCGCTCAGTCCATCGGCGAGCCGGGTACACAGCTTACAATGCGTACCTTCCATACGGGAGGCGTTGCCGGCGACGATATCACACAGGGTCTTCCCCGTGTCGAAGAGCTTTTTGAGGCGAGAAAGCCGAAGGGACTTGCGATTATCACGGAATTCGCGGGACGCGCGATGATCAGCGATACAAAGAAGAAGCGCGAGGTTATCGTTACAAACGATGAGACGGGCGAGTCCAAAGCTTATCTGATCCCATACGGATCACGCATCAAGATTCAGGACGGCGATATGCTCGAGGCGGGAGATGAGCTCACGGAAGGAAGCGTCAACCCGCACGATATTCTGAAAATAAAGGGACTTCGCGCGACGCAGGATTACATGCTCCGCGAGGTACAGCGTGTATACCGTCTCCAGGGTGTTGATATCAACGATAAGCATATCGAGGTAATTGTGCGTCAGATGCTTAAGAAAGTACGTGTGGAGGAAAAAGGCGATTCCGAATTCCTTCCGGGTACAATGGTTGATGTCCTGGAATTTGAGGACAGGAATAAGCAGCTTGAGGCAGAAGGAAAAGAGCCTGCAGTCGGCGAGCAGATCATGCTCGGTATCACGAAGGCGTCACTGGCGACAGATTCCTTCCTGTCGGCGGCATCTTTCCAGGAGACGACAAAAGTGCTGACAGAGGCCGCGATTAAGGGCAAGGTAGATCATCTGATCGGTCTGAAAGAAAATGTTATCATCGGTAAACATATTCCGGCAGGAACGGGTATGAAGAAATACCGCGACGTCAGACTTAACACCGACATTAAGCCGGAAGATGAACTTGATCTGGATGAGGAAGACGAGGTAATCGAACCGGAAAATGAAATTGCGGCGGAAAGTGAAAACGAACCGGAAAATGAAATAACCGCAGATGAAGAAGTTCAGACAGTAGACGCTGAGACATCAGAAGAATAAAAAAAGGCAGCTCCGTGAAGGGGCTGCCTCTTTTTTATTCTTCTTCATCTTCCGCCATGCGGTATCCGACTCCGACCTCGGTAAAAATATATCTGGGCTGCGCCGGGTCTTTTTCCAGTTTGCGGCGGATGTTGGCCATATTTACGCGTAGAATCTTGTTGTCTCCGTCGGTATATGGACCCCATACATTAGAGAGAATGGAGGAATATGTAATTACCTTGCCGGAATTTCTTGCCAGGCAGGCGACGATTTTGTATTCGATGGGGGTGAGGTGGATTTCCTTCCCCTCGATGGTCAGAAGACGCTTGGAGAAATCGAGGATCATATCTCCGCACCGGTACGGCCGTATATAAAGTTCGCTGTCGGTCATAAGCCGGTTGCTGTGGCGAAGCGAAGCGCGGATCCGCGCGAGAAGCTCGGACGTACCGAATGGTTTTGTAATATAGTCGTCAGCGCCAAGATCAAGCGCCCGTACTTTCTCGTCTTCCGCCGTGCGGGCGGAAATTACGATGATCGGAGTGCTGGACCAGGTGCGGACGCTGCTGATGATTTCGCTTCCATCCATATCAGGAAGCCCCAGGTCGAGGAGAATAATGTCCGGACACTGAGAGCGCACAAGTTCAAGCCCTTCGGTTCCTGTATCCGCACAGAAGACGCGGTAGTCGTGCCGCTTCAGGATTTTGCTCATAAAATGCTGGATATTTTTCTCGTCCTCGATAATAAGAATCGAAAATTTAGGCATTGTCGGTATCCTCCTTTTCTTTTGGAAGAGTAAAAGTAAATTCTGCGCCGCTTTCGTGGTTGGCCGCCGTAATTGTGCCGCCGTGGGCCAGAATAATTGTTTTGCATATGGAAAGCCCGATGCCGATGCCTTTATGTCCGTCGGAAGTGCTGCTGCCGGGCTGCTGTCCTTCAAAAAGTCCGGGCAGCTGGTCTTCGCTGATTCCTCTGCCGTAATCTCTGACGCAAAATGTGACGGTTTCAGGCTGTTCCGAAATGGTGAGCTCAACCGGATCGCTGCTGCCGGAATGTACAAAAGCATTTTCCATAAGATTGATCAGTACCTGCTCGATTAAAGTGGGATCCATGGGAAGCATAAGAAAATTATTCGGCATATTTACCTTTATTTTTACGCCGGGGTGGCGTTTCTGAAGACGCTGAATCGCTTCAGAGACCACTTCTTCAACGACTTCCACTGTTTTGGCGACTTTGTTTGGAGAATCATTCTGGATTCTTGTCACAGTCAGCAGATTCTCAACCATGTGAAGCAGCCAGGAGGAATCTTCTTTTATGTTGGATACAAGCTCGGTGCGTTCGGATTCGGACAGATCCGGATAATTTTCCAGATAAGAGGATGAAGCTCCTATTATTCCGGTCAGCGGAGTCCTGAGATCGTGGGAGACCGCCCGCAGCAGATTGGCGCGAAGCTTTTCCCGATCCGCCTCCGCAAGTTCCTTTTCGCGGTCCGCAATAGCCTGACGCTGACGTTTCAGCGCTGTCGTGACAGTGCTTGTAATCAGTGAGATCGCCAGCATGCCGATAAAAGTCAGCGGATATCCGGCCAGCGTAAAGTTGAATTTGAAATACGGGTAAGAGAAAAAGTAGTTCACGGCTACAACGCCGAAAACCGCAGACACGGCGCCATATACATAACCGGACGTCCTCAGCGCGGCGATAATCAGCGCAAGGGTATAAATAATCGTTATATTGGAAGGATTGTTATTTCCAAAGTGAAAAAATAAAAAAGAAATTACCGTGGCGGAAGCCAGTGTAACAGCCGTAAACAGTGTGTCTGATAAAATTCGTTTTTTCATAATCAAAATTTCTGTAAAATAATGCAGAAAATCTGCCGGTCATGACAGCTTTTCTGCATATTGGAGTTAAAGGGCGGAGAATCAGATCGGTTCTCCGTTTTTATATTTCTGTACTACGTTCTGAATACGCGCATTGGGGCTCAGAATTGAACTGATAGAGCCGTCGTGGTTCAGAGTATCAATAATAAGCGCGATATATTTGCTCATATCGCAGTTGATATAATAAGGCCGGGATAAAAGCTCCGGCGTCTGATAGATCAGGTTTGTCGTAAGGATGCCGTTGATGATTCCGGCGTCATAGGCTTTGTCAAACTTGTCCAGGCCGTTTGTAAACAGGCCGAACGTGGCCGCGGCGTAGATGCGCTTTGCCTTTCTTTTTTTCAGTTCTGTCGCAACGTCTATAATACTGTCGCCGGACGAAATCATATCATCAATAATAATAACATCCTTGCCCTCGACGGAGCTGCCCAGAAATTCATGCGCCACGATGGGATTGCGTCCGTCCACAATCTGCGTATAATCACGGCGCTTGTAGAACATGCCCATATCAAGCCCGAGAACATTTGCCAGGTAAACCGCGCGGTTTGTTCCGCCTTCATCCGGACTGATGGCCATCATGTGGTCGGAATCAATCTGAAGGTCATCTACTGTGCGGAGAAGCCCTTTGATAAACTGATAGGTCGGAGAAACCGTTTCAAAACCGCTCAAAGGAATCGCGTTCTGAACGCGCGGGTCATGCGCGTCAAATGTAATAATATTCTCCACACCCATGCGGACGAGCTCCTGAAGAGCCAGAGCGCAGTCCAGAGATTCTCTGGAGCTTCTTTTATGCTGCCTGCTTTCATAGAGGAACGGCATAATAACATTGATTCTCCGGCCTTTTCCGCCCACGGCGGCAATCATTCTTTTCAGATTCTGAAAATGATCGTCGGGAGACATGTGGTTTGTCCTTCCGGTAAGGGAATAGGTAACATTGTAATTGCATACGTCCACCATCAGGTAGATATCCTTTCCGCGGACAGATTCTTTCAGGATTCCTTTGGCTTCCCCTGAACCGAAGCGCGGAACCTGGCCGTTTATGAGATAGGTATCTTTCTCATATCCGGAGAAAACGACGTCGTCCCGGTACTCCGGTCCGCTTTCATGGCGCCATCTGACAAGATAATCATTTACCTTTTCGCCCAGCTCTTCACAGCCGGGAAGGCAGATCATGCCCAGGCTTCCAACCGGAATGTTTTCTAAGATTCGTTCTGTTCGACGTAACATGAATGATCCTCCCTGTGTTTTATCTTCTTTTTAATACGTATATCGTCGCCGATTATTTTCAACATGGAATAGTTGCTCGTAATTCTGGAAAAAGAACGCTCCGTGTAAAGATCGGCGAGAGATTCCAGAGACAGATTTGTCGAAATAATCGTTGATTTCCTGTGCAGAAGTCGTTCATTAATGCAGGTGAAAAACTGCGATACAATGAACTGATTTGTGTACTCGCTGCCGAGATCGTCAATAATCAGAAGATCGCAGCTGTAAATATATTCGCTCATATTTTTCGCGTCCACATCTTTGCGCTCAAAAGCCGCCTGGGTCAGAGCGTTAAAAAGCTGGGGCGCGGAAAGATAAAGAACGGAAAATTCCTTTTCCATTATTTTGCGGGCGATGCATGTGGACAGATAGGTTTTCCCTACACCCACACTGCCGTAAAAAAACAGATTGCGGAATTCCGTACCGAAAGTGTCTATAAACTGATGACAGATATTGAGCGTCTCCGTCATCACGGCCTGCGCTGAGCGGCCGGTTTTTTTATCATAATAGGAAGACGGATAAAAATCAAGTCTGAAATTTTCAAAAGAGGCGTCTTCCGGAAATTCTTTTATATTGGACTGCTCATACAGAAGTCCGATAACCGCCTTTTTAAAGCAGTGGCATTTGTCATTTCCGATATAACCTGTGTCCTTACAGTCTTTGCAGGTGTATATGGGCTCCAGATAATCCGCGGGATAACCGGCGCGGAGAAGAAGAGACTGTTTCCGGTTCCTCAGTCCGGACAGTTCCTCTTTCAGAGAAGCCACCGCGCTGTTATCGCCGTTTAAAAGCTTTTTTCCGTACCGGACGGAAAGGACGGCGATCGAATCGTCAAGCGCTTTAAATTCAGGGAGCTTTTTACACACTTCGTTATAGCGGGCAACCTGTATGTCGTGGTTTTTCAGCCGCCTTTGTTCATATTCGCGCATGATGCTGTAATATTGTGAATTTTTTAAAGCCATGAAATTCAGCTCCTTTTAATTACTGTTCAGCAGCTGCTCTTCCAGGGCGTCCATATCATAGGAGCGCCGCTCGAAGTTGTTCATATTTTTTACCGCTGCCCCTGGTCTGGAAGAAACGCGCCCGGTGCTTTTTTCTTTCTGGTATGCGTCGTCAAGCGCGGCAATATCCTCCATATGCTTTACGCCCTTCCGGCTCCAGCGGGTGAGAATACTGTCGGCATATTCGAAACTGGGCTGATGAGTCGCGGCAATAGTCCGCCGGCAGGCTTCCTGTATAACGTCGGAAGAAAAGCCGTAGTCCTCGGCCCATTTTCTGATATATGTAAGTTCGGACGCGGCAGGCCCCCTGTTTTTAATGCCGAATGCATTGAGAACCGTATAGCAGTTCCTGCTGTACAGCATGGACTGCTCTTTGGCCTGGGAAACCGTCCGGATCCCTTCTTCTGTCCAGGAAAAAGCGACTTTTCTTATATAATGCATGCTTTT
>CALWKB010000146.1 GCA_944381125.1 uncultured Mediterraneibacter sp.
TGTTGATCTCTATTGTTTTCGGAGGCACTGTTTTTTCAATCACCTCGTACCACTGTTCTTTTGTAAAATCCATATGCTGCGCCGCAACACCGAGCACAATCAGGTTGAACACCTTCGGATTGCCCAGTTTTTTTGATTCTTCTGTGGCGTCTACCCGATATACCTTGTATTCTTTTTCGAGCTCTTCCAGAATATTCTCCGGATACTGCGCCGCTCCGATTACCACGGGCATAGGATCGATCCGCCAGTCGTTTACGATGAGCACGCCGTCTTTTTTAAGAAAATGCGCATATCGGAGAGCCTCAAGTCTCTCAAAGGCAATGATTACGTCGGCCTGTCCTTCTTCTACAATCGGCTCCGCGACCTTATCTCCGTAACGCACAAAGGTTACAACGCTTCCCCCTCTCTGCGCCATGCCGTGTACCTCGGAAAGTTTTACGTCATATCCGCCTGCAATGGTAATTCCTCCCAGGATTCTGCTGGTCAGGAGAGTTCCCTGTCCGCCTACGCCGACAATCATAATATTTTTTACCGCCATTTTACTCTCCCTCCTTTACAAGCTCTATCGCGCCGAATTTGCACAGCGACTCGCACAGTCCGCAGCCGGTGCACATCGTATCGTCAATATGTATTGTTCCGTCCGCGTTCTTCGTCATTGCAGGACATCCCGGCTTCATACACATGCCGCACTTTTTACATTTGTCTTCATGGGCGATGTAGAGAGGCTTCTTTCTCTTATCAAGAAGAACGCACGGCGTCTTTGTAATAATTACGGACACCTCGTCTTTCGCCGTCTCCTCTTTGATCGTCTTCTCCAGAAGCGGAAGATCAAAAGCATTGACTTCATGGACGTTCTTTACGCCGATTGCCCGGCAGAGCGCCGGAATATTAATCGCATATGTAGGATCTCCCTGCAGAGTCTTTCCTGTCGCCGCGTGATCCTGGTGTCCTGTCATTCCGGTTGTGGAATTATCCATAATGATTACCGTACCTGTGGCATTATTGTATACCATATTCATCAGAGAGTTGACTCCTGTATGCATAAAAGTGGAATCACCGATCACTGCCACCCAGTTTTTGATATATTCTTTGCCTTTTGCTTTTTCCATTCCGTGGAGAGTAGAAATACTGGAGCCCATGCACATGGTCGTATCAATCACGCTCAGAGGCGCGACAGCCCCCAGAGTGTAACAGCCGATATCGCCTGCCGCATGCATTTTCAGTCTGTTCAGCACATAGAATACGCTGCGGTGGGGACATCCCGGACAAAGAATCGGCGGTCTTCCCGGAGCCTCGGCCGGAGCTTTTATATCCAGATTTTCTTTTAAAATAGCCTCGCGGAGCATGTTGGCGCTGTATTCGCCCTGCACCGTCAGGATCTCTTTGCCCACAGCCTGAATTCCCCAGGATTTCACCTGTTCCTCGATAACCGGATCCAGTTCTTCTACAATATACAGCTTTTCTACTTTGGACGCGAATTCTTCAATCATCTTTCTCGGCAGCGGATTGACCATTCCCAGCTTCAGTACAGAGGCGTCTGGAAGCGCTTCTTTTACGTACTGATAAGGGATTCCGCTTGTAATCACGCCGATTTTAGTATCATTCATTTCAACCGTGTTAATCGGAAGTGTATTCGCAGCCTCCGCAAGTTCTTTGTTCCGCTTTTCAATCTCAACATGACGGAATTTCGCGTTGCCCGGCATCATAACATTTTTCCTGATGTTTTTTTCATATGGCCGGTCTTCGGGCTCCACACGCTCATTAAGCTCCACAAGCCCCTGAGAATGTGCCAGTCTTGTCGTAGTGCGGAAAATAAAAGGACGGTCAAACTGTTCGCTCAGCTCAAAAGCAGCTTTAAAGAACTCTTTGGCTTCCGCGCTGTCAGAAGGCTCGATAACGGGTATCTGCGCCGCTCTCGCCACCATTCTTGTATCCTGCTCGTTCTGTGAGCTGTAAAGTCCGGGATCGTCAGCCACCACGATAACAAGCCCTCCGTTTACGCCCATGTAGGAAACGGAATAAAGCGGATCCGCCGCCACATTCAGCCCCACGTGCTTCATGCAGGCCATGGCGCGGACTCCCGACAGACTGGCGCCTACCGCCACCTCTGTAGCCACCTTCTCGTTAGGCGCCCATTCTTCATATACATCGTCCCTGTAGCGGACAAGGTACTCGCTGATCTCGGTACTCGGTGTGCCGGGATACGCGGAAGATACCTTTACTCCCGCTTCATACGCTCCTCTGGCAATCGCCTCGTTGCCGAGCATAATTACTTTTTCTGCCATATCACAGTCCATCCTTTCGTAAATCTGTTACTCTCTTCGCCTTGCCCTCGAATCTCTGCAGAGAGTTCGGCGCAACCAGTTTCAGCTGCGTCGCGAGCCCAAGCTGCGCTTTCAGCGCGGCTTTTATTCTTCCTTCCAGTTCGCTGAGCTTTCCGTAGCTGTCAAGCAGCCTGTCGTCAATCAGTTCTACGGTAATTGTCATTACATCCAGGCGATTCTTTCTCTCCACAAGAATTTCATAATGCGGTCCGATCTCTTCGATCTTGAGAAGAACCTCTTCGATCTGCGTCGGGAATACGTTCACGCCGCGGATCACAAGCATATCGTCCGCGCGTCCGGAAAGATTTTCCATCCTGCATGTTGTTCTTCCGCATTTGCACGGCTCGTATGTCAGCCTTGTCAGATCTCCGGTACGGTATCTCACAAGCGGCAGAGCCTCCTTGCCCAGGCATGTCACTACAAGCTCTCCCAGTTCTCCCGGCGGAAGCACTTCTTCCGTCTCCGGATTAATGACTTCCGGAATAAACCAGTCTTCATTTACGTGCATTCCGCAGAGTTCCGTACATTCTCCGGCCACGCCGGGGCCGCACAGCTCGCTCATGCCGTAATTCTGGGTGCAGATAAACTGATCGCCCCAGACTTTGTGCATCTCGTCCCTCATAGGCTCCGTCATGCCTTCGCCGCCGAACAGGCCGATGTGAAGCTTCAGATCTTTTGCGGGATCAATCCCTCTTCTTCTCACTTCCTCGCCCAGGTGCAGCGCGTAGGACGGAGTGGCAACCAGCAGAGTCACGCCCATATCCTGAAGGAACATGATCTGCTTGTTTGTATTTCCGGATGACATCGGAATTACGGAAGCGCCGATCTTCTCCAGTCCTCCGTGAAGTCCCAGAGCTCCGGTAAATGTACCGTATCCGAATGAAATCTGCGCCACGTCATCCGCTGTGGCGCCTCCCATACAGGCCAGTCTCGCGACATTATTAAGCCACATCTCCAGATCGTTCTTTGTATATGCTACCACTGTAGGTTTGCCGGTTGTCCCGGAGCTTGCATGGTAGCGCACGATTTCTTTTTTATCTACCGCAAAAAGGCCGTCCGGATAATTGTCTCTGAAATCCGACTTATATGTAAAAGGCATCTTCTTCAGATCTTCCAGCGTCTGAATATCCTCCGGTCTG
>CALWKB010000147.1 GCA_944381125.1 uncultured Mediterraneibacter sp.
AGCGGATCCATAAATTTCCCGAAATTAGTTACAAGGTTATATTTTCTGGCAATCTTGCCGTCAAGCATGTCCGTAAGGCTGGCGACAATAAACAGTCCGAGCGCGATCCATCTGCCCGCCGCCCCGGCCGCGTCAGTCAGCATAAAGAACACAAAAAAGGGCACCATGACAACTCGAAGTACAGTCAGTTTATTTGGTAAATTCATATCAGTTCTCCTATCAGATCATAGTCTAAAGCTCCGGTCACTTTTGCTCTCACAAAGTCTCCGGACGCCAGTTCCTCATCCGTATTGATAAAAATCAGCCCGTCCACATTCGGAGCGTCCTTATATGTGCGGCCTACATACGCGTTTTCGTCAGCCACCCGGCCCTCTATCATTACCAGAACTTCTTTTCCCGTCATTTCTTCCGCTCTGTCGAAAGCCACTTCCTGCTGAAGTTCCATAAGTTCGGCGCGGCGTTCTTCTTTTATTTCCTGATCGACCTGTCCGTCCATCTTTTCCGCCGGGGTGCCTTCTTCCGGTGAATATGTAAAGACGCCGAGCCTGTCGAATTCCATTTCGTCAATAAAATCCATGAGTTCTTCATGCTGTTCCTGCGTCTCACCGGGAAATCCTGTAATCAGCGTTGTCCTCAGACAGATGTCCGGTATCTCTTTCCTCAGCTTTGCCACGATATCGGTCAGCTCCTGCCTTGTCGTCCGGCGCCCCATCCTTCTGAGCACTTCGTCGTTCGCGTGCTGTATGGGAAGATCCAGATAGTGGCATACCTTTTTTTCTTCCTTCATTACCTGAATCAGCTCATCCGTAATTTCCTCCGGATAACAGTATAAAATCCGGATCCACCGGATGCCGTTGATCCCGCACAATTCTTTTACAAGTCTGTGGAGCGATTTCTCTCCGTAAAGATCTGTCCCGTAAAGCGTTGTCTCCTGAGCCACGAGAATCAGTTCTTTCACTCCCTGTTCCGCCAGATGACGCGCTTCTTTTAACAGCCGTTCCATGGGAACGCTCCGGTAGGATCCCCGGAGTTTTGGGATGATGCAGTAGGTGCAGTGCTTATCGCATCCTTCGGCGATCTTCAGGTATGCAAAGTGGCCGCCGGTTGACACCACTCTTCCGGTATCCGGAAGCGGAAGCGCGTTCAGATCGGAAAGTATGACTTCTTTTTTGCCTTCAAGCGCATGGTCTACCGCCTCTATGATCTTATCAATGGCCGTGGTGCCAAGAACCTCGTCAACCTCCGGGATTTCATCCAGGATCTCCCTGCGGTAGCGCTGCGCAAGGCAGCCTGCGACGATCAGCGCTCTGGCTTTTCCCGTTTTCTTATACTCCGCCATTTCCAGTATGTTCTGTATGCTTTCCTCCATCGCGTCATGGATGAAACAGCATGTATTAATTACGATGATGTCCGCTTCCGCCTCGTCATCTGTAACCTCATAGCCCCGGGATGTGAGCATGCCCAGCATTACTTCGCTGTCCACAAGATTTTTGTCACACCCGAGAGAGAGAAATAATAATTTCATATTTACCTCCGTCAAGCATAATCACCGGCAGTCCAAAAGGCATATCCGGGATTGTAAGCGGCCGCCGGGCCGCATGCCGACCGGACTTCGGCGCGGCGTGTCACAAAAAAGCAGATACCGCTAGTGCATCTGCCCTGTCTGTCTTTTACTCTTCCGCATTTTCAGCAAGAATTTTCAGTTTTCCCTGGTTCAGTTCATCAATCGCCACTGAAAGCGGCTTCTCGCCTTCTTTTGTATCTACAAGAGGAAGGTCTCCGGCAATCAGCTGTCTGGCTCTTCTTGAGGTAGCCATTACGATGGAATATCGGCTGTTTACCACCTTTGTCTCGCCCTCTTCCACATCTTTGTTCACTACTTTCATCAGGTCTGTGTATGATGGATGCAGCATGTCTAATCTTCTCCTTTCAAACGTATCAGGTCTTCTTTTATTTCTTCCATAAATACAGTGTTGCGGCTTATCCTTCTGTGTTCTCCCCGGATGATGCTGTGCATCTCCTCCACGCAGGCGTTCAGATCATCATTGACGATCAGATAGTCGTAATTTTCCATGCCCTGCGCTTCCTCGCAGGCCCGGTTCATGCGGGAGCGGATCACTTCCATCGTCTCGGTGCCTCTTCCCACAAGACGGGATTTCAGTTCTGAAGCCGAAGGCGGCGTGACAAAAAGCAGAAGGGTATCGGGAAATGCTTTCTTTACTTTCAGCGCTCCCTGGATCTCTATTTCAAGAATCACATCTTTTCCCTGCTTCAGCTTTTCTTCCACATACCTGCGGGGGGTGCCGTAATAATTTTCAACATATCTAGCATACTCTATCAGCTCATCTTTGGCAATCATTTTTTCAAATTCCTCTCTGGAAACGAAAAAATATTCCCTCCCGTCCTTCTCTCCTTCTCTTGGCGCTCTTGTCGTCGCTGAAATCGAAAGCGCGTATGTGTCCGGATATCTGCCGAGAAGCTCCTTCATCAGCGTCCCTTTCCCCGAGCCGGAAAAACCGGATACGACAATCAAAATTCCTTTATTCTCCATATCTCTCTCCTTGCGTCCTCACTATTCGATATTCTGGATCTGCTCCCTTATCTTTTCAATCTCTGTTTTCAGGCTGATGGCGTGATCCGATACTTCCAGATCATTTGCTTTTGACAGAATGGTATTCGCCTCCCGGTTCATCTCCTGGGCGATGAAGTCAAGCTTGCGTCCGATCCCTTCCTTTTCCTCAAGCGTCGCGCGCATATGCCGTATATGGCTTTTCAGTCTTACGACTTCTTCATCCGTACATATCTTGTCCGCGAACAATATCACCTCCGCGGCAATCCTGCTTTCTTCAATCTGGGTGTCCGCCAGCAGCTCCTTCACCTTTTCTTCCAGTTTCTGACGGTACTCTGCCACAATCTGCGGAGAGCGTTCCTCCACACAGGCGACTTCTGTTTCAAGAAAATCCAGTTTGCCTAAAATATCTTTTTTCAGATTTTCCCCCTCTTTTGTCCGTGTCTCCACAAACTGTGCAAACGCTCCTTCAAGCGCCTCTTTCAGGCCGTTCCACAGTTCTTCTTCATCCTCAGACTGTTCTTCCATTGTAAATACTTCCGGATACCGCGACAGGACAGATACGCGGATATCGTCCTCCAGGCCGAATTCTTCCGCCATTTCGCGAAGATGCCTCAGGTATTCCTCTGCTATCGCTCTGTTGTATTTCACCGCCACCTGCGCCTGGGAAGTATCTTCATATGTAATGAAGATATCCACCTTTCCTCTGGCGGCATAGGATTTCAGCAGCGTACGGATTGCCGTTTCAAAAAAATTCAGTTTCTTCGGCATCCTGATATTAACGTCCAGATACCGGTGGTTTACGCTTTTTAATTCCACCGTAAATTTTTTCGCGTCTTTGTGCACCTCGCATCTTCCAAAACCTGTCATACTCTTTATCATGATTTATCGACTCCGTTCTGCTCTCTTATTATACTTTTTCTGTCTTTTTCCCCGCATGCGCATGCGCTGCTCCGGCATGCGGCGAACTGTTCTTTTTATTATACTCCCTGGCGTCTGAAATGGTCAACAGGCGTTTTACCGCCTTTCCGGAAGTCTTCCACATCTGACGAAATTGTGCTATACTGATGGCTGCAAAATAAACTATGAACAGTTAAGGATGATTTATTATGGCATTTGATGGAATCGTCGTGGCCGGTCTCGTCCACGAACTGAGAGAACAGCTGATAAACGGAAGGATCTCGAGAATCGCCCAGCCGGAAACAGACGAACTGCTTCTTACCGTAAAAACTCCGGAAGGTCAGAAACGCCTTCTCATTTCCGCGAACGCTTCTCTTCCCCTGATCTATATTACAGATACAAACAAACCTTCTCCCATGACCGCTCCGAACTTCTGCATGCTTCTGCGCAAGCATATCGCGAACGGACGCATCGTGGATATTTCTCAGCCGGCGCTGGAGCGCATCATACGGATTACAGTGGAGCATCTGGACGAACTGGGCGACCTGCGCCGGAAAATCCTGATCGTGGAAATTATGGGGAAACACAGCAACATCATCTTCTGCGGCGAGGACGGAAAAATCATTGACAGCATCAAGCACGTTTCCGCCCAGATGAGCTCTGTCCGGGAAGTTCTTCCCGGAAGAGAATACTTTATTCCCGATACGATGCACAAAGCAGACCCGCTTACCGTGTCAGGCAGAGATTTTATACGCCTTGTCACCGGAAAGCCTCTCCCGCTTGCCAAAGCAGTCTATACAAGCTTTACAGGCATCAGCCCGGTCGTCGCGGAAGAAATCTGTTTTCTGGCCGGAATGGATTCTTCGATTCCGGCGAAAGAATACTCTGAAGATATTCTTTTCCATCTGTTCCGCCAGTTTGAAATCTGTTTTTCCGCGGTAAAAGAAGATAATTTCGACCCGGCAATCTACTTCGACGGCCGGGAGCCGAAAGAATTTTCCGCTCTTCCGCTTACACATTTTTCCGGATATACAAAGCAGAGCTTCTCTTCCGTATCAGAAGTTCTGAGCGCCTTCTACTCCGCCCGCAGCCAGCTCGGACGGATCCGCCAGAAATCGGCGGATATCCGCCATATCGTCCAGACGGCCCTGGAGCGCAGCCGGAAAAAATACGACCTTCAGACGCGCCAGCTAAAAGATACGGAGAACAGAGAAAAATACAGAATTTACGGGGAACTGATCAATGCATACGGCTACAATGTGCCGGAGGGGGCAGACAAACTTGAAGCGCTGAATTATTATACGAATGAAACCGTCTCCATCCCTCTTGATCCGGCTAAAACGCCCCAGGAGAACGCTCAGCGGTATTTTGCCCGGTACAACAAGCAGAAACGTACTTTTGAGGCTCTCTCCGAGCTTTCCAGGGAAACAATGGACGACATCACCTACCTGGAATCCGTACAGACCTCTCTTGATATCGCGCTTTCCGAAGACGATCTGTCCCAGATCAAAGAAGAGCTGGCCGGCGCCGGGTATATCAGGCAGCGGTTGGTGCGGAAGAAAAAAACGTCCGGCAGCAAACCTCTTCATTATATATCCTCCGACGGATTTCATATTTATGTAGGCAAGAACAATCTTCAGAACGAGGAGCTGACGTTTCATTTTGCCTCCGGAAATGACTGGTGGTTCCACGCGAAAAAAGCGCCCGGTTCACATGTGATTGTTAAAACAAACGGCGCGCAGCTTCCGGATTCTACATTCGAAGAAGCCGGCCGGCTCGCCGCCTACTACTCCAGCCAGCGCGGGAGCGACAAAGTGGAAATCGATTATGTGGAAAAGAAACACGTTAAAAAACCAAACGGAGGGAAACCCGGTTTTGTGGTATATTACACAAACTATTCCCTTGTCATCGACAGTGATATCTCCCGCATCCGGGCGGCTGATCCCGTCAGATAAAGTCGGGGCCGCCGTCGTGCGGGGCACAAAAAAAGAGGCTGAAGCCTCTTTTTTAATGTGTTTTTTCCGCCGCTTTCGTTCCGAGAAGATAGTCCACAAACTGCTGGGCCGTTCTCCCGGAAAGGCCGCCGTGCGACAGTTCCCATTTATTTGCTTCCAGGAAAAGTTCCTCCTGCGGCATGTCGATTCCGCCTTTTTCCGCCAGAACGCGCACAATCTCCTGAAACTCTTTTTTATCCGGAGACCCGAAATAAATCGTAACGCCAAAACGCGCCACAAGAGAAAGCTTCTCCTGCACCGTGTCGTTTGTGTGCAGTTCCTCATCTCTGTCCGCCTTATCGCGGAATGTCTCCCGTATCAGATGCCTGCGGTTTGAAGTCGCGTAAATCAGAACATTTTCCGGTTTTCTCTCAAGTCCGCCTTCGATAACGGCCTTCAGGTATTTATACTCGATCTCGAACTCCTCAAAAGACAGGTCGTCCATATATATAATAAACTTGTAGTTCCGGTTTTTAATCTGGGCGATAACATCGTTAAGGTCTTTAAACTGATGCTTATATACCTCGATCATGCGCAGTCCCTGATCGTAATACTGATTCAGGATCGCTTTGATCGAAGAGGATTTGCCCGTGCCCGCGTCTCCGAAAAGCAGGCAGTTATTTGCTCTTCTTCCCTGTACGAATGCCTCTGTATTATCCGTCAGTTTTTTCTTGGCTATTTCATATCCTACCAGATCATCCAGATGAACATGGGCAATGTTGGTAATCGGCACGATATGCACTCCGTCGTTTTCCGGATGTTCCACCCTGAAAGCCTTGTGAAGTCCGAGCTTTCCAACGCCGAATTCTCTGTAAAACTGAGTAAGCCTGGCTTTAAAATCATCCACGTCAGAGGAGCCGGCAAGGGTTCTCGAAAGATCGCAGATCCGGTCCCTGATTCTCCTGTTAAACACTTTCCCTCCGCCTTTTACGTTGCGGTAATCCATAAGAAGCTTCAGGCATCCGGCGTCCAGGGCTTCCTCCAGTTCCGTGAAATCATAGTCAAACAGTTCTTTAAATATTTCGAAATCATGGCGGGCGATTTCATTGATGCTGCCTTCCACCGGGCCTACGATCTCACAGGACGTACTGTAGGCGTTTTCATCATTCGCAAGCAGAAACGTAAGATATGTATGCCACAGATTTCCTTCAAACCCATGGCTTACCGAGAGTTCCAGAAGCCGGTTGACGCATTCAAACAGCAGGCTTCTGAGGTCCTCTTTGTTGTAATATTCACTTCTGAAGTTTTCCATGAGAAATGTCATATCATTCAGTATTTCTCCGAAATCCATGTTCTTATAAAGCATCAGTTCACTTGTTCGCATTTTTCTTCCTCCCGTCTTTAACACGCTGCGCCTTTTTACATTAACTAATAATTACCGAGGATTTTCAGATTTGCAGTTTCTTCCCGCAGTCCGCGGATCGCGTTTTTCACGGCGCCGTCCTCCATATTTCCTTCAAAATCCACAAAAAATCTGTATTCCCACTGTCTTCCTTTTATAGGACGCGACTCAATCTTTGTCATATTCAGATCATTATAAATAAAATGTGACAGAATGCCGTACAAAGACCCGCTCTGGTGAGGGAGTTCAAACCGGATGCTGATCTTGGACGCGTTTTTCAGAAATATTTTCTGGTTCGTAACGACAATAAAACGTGTGCAGTTATCCGGATCGTCGTTAATTTCGTCCACAAGCACAGACAGTCCGTGCACCTGCGCCGCATACGCGCTGCACACCGCCCCCTGGGAAATATCCTGGTCGTTTAATACTTTCTTCGCCGCGATCGCGGTATTTACAACGCTGATTTTCTGCCATTCGGAATGCTCCTCAAGAAAACGCGACGTCTGCATCAGCGCCTCTGCTTTGGAATACACCCTCTCTATATCCGACAGTTCCGCTCCCGGCAGTCCGCTCAATGTATGCACTACAGGCAGAATCGTCTCTGCCACAATATAGTTTTCAAATTCATCAAGAAGATCGTACATCTCGTTGACCGGTCCTGCGGAAGAGTTCTCAAGAGGGAGGACGGCGTAATCCGCCGATCCTTCTTCTATGGCCTCCATCGCTTCCCGGAATGTCCGCACATGAAAGCTGTTCACATCCGGCCCGAAGAACTGACGCATGGCCGCCTGTCCGTACGCGCCTTCCGTCCCCTGAAATACAACTCTTGCGTTCTCTTTATCCAGGCTGTCCACACGGATAAACGGCAGCCTTCCAAGAGCTCCTGCCTCCGCCAGCTTCCGGTACTGAAGTTTCCGGCTCATGGACATCAGCTGCTGATACAGTTCCTGAATGCCTTTCCGGTTGAACTCTCCTTCTACCTTCGACGCCACATCCGCCAGTTTTTCTTTTTCTCTCTGTCTGTCAAATACTTTTTTCCCTGATTTGATTTTATATTCTCCGACCTGCGCGCAGACTTCCATTCTTTTTTCGTAAAGTCTTGCGATTTTATCGTCGATCTGGTCGAGCTGTTCGCGTAATTCTGCCAGTTCCGCCATTTTCTTCCCTCTCCTTTGCAAAAACTAATCCATAGTATAACATAAAATAGCCTGTTGGTGTTGAAAATACGTTTGATTTAGTATATTATTAGATGGAATCCAGGGCAGGTCTTTATAAAGACCTGCCCGTCTAAAGAAAGGGAGGTACGCAAATGACTGTTACTGAATGCATTGAAACCCGCAGAAGTATCCGTAAATACAGGCCTGATCCGATCGATCACACACTGATTGAATCTGTCGTATCACTGGCCTCTTATTCCCCTTCCTGGAAAAACACTCAGATCACCCGTTACACTGCGATT
>CALWKB010000148.1 GCA_944381125.1 uncultured Mediterraneibacter sp.
TTGTTGCCATGTCCCAATGACCTCCTAATAAAATTTGCGGATATTTCTGCAATATTTCGCATATAATATTTTAATGGTTTTGCGGCTATGCGTCAAGCTTTATGTGGGGAAAGATGCGCAATCTTTATGCCTTTTATCCGCCTGCCGCTTAAAACATTTCCTGTTTTCATGAAATGTATGTACTTTTGCGGTAATCCGGCAAAATACCTGATCCCGCAGTTCTCTGTCAATTCTTTTTTACATCTTCAGAAATGCGCGATATCCTTTTACCGCCTCATACACATCCGCCTTGCTGGACACTTCATACGGTGCATGCATATTCAGTACCGCCACGCCGCTGTCAATCACTTCCATCCCGTAATTGGCCATGATGTAGGCAATCGTTCCGCCGCCCCCGAGATCAACACGGCCCAGTTCCGCGAACTGGTACGCCACCCCCGCTTCATCCATTGCTTTCCGAAGCGCCGCGATATATTCGGCATTCGCGTCATTAGAGCCGGATTTTCCCCGACTTCCGGTGAATTTGTTAAACGTGATGCCGTTCGAGAAGAATGCGGAACTGCGTTTCTCAAATGCTTCCGCATACATAGGATCATAAGCTGCGCTTACATCGGAGGAAAGCATTCTGGAATTCGTCAGCGCGCGGCGGACTTTAAGTTCTGATTCACCCTCTGTCAGGGCAATCAGTTCCGCAACCGTATTTTCGAAAAATTTAGAATGCATTCCGGTCGCGCCCACGCTGCCGATCTCTTCTTTATCTACAAGAAGACAGCACCCTGTCTTTTTTGCCTCCGTCACATCAAGCATGGCGAAAAGGGAAGTAAATGCGCACACTCTGTCATCCTGGCCGTAAGAGAGGATCATACTTCTGTCCAGTCCGCAGTCTCTTGCTTTTCCCGCGGGGACGATTTCAAGTTCCGCGGAAAGGAAATCCTCTTCATCCATATCATATTTTTCTTTCAGAAGGCGCAGTACATTTGCCTTAATCTGACTGCTTTTCGCCGCGGATGCGTCAGCTCCGTCGTTTTCTTCTTTCAGAACTTCCTCTGCCGGGCGGTTTCCGATCAGAAGATCCAGTTTTTCACCCTCGATGACCTTGGATGCTTTCCTGTCCATCTGTTCCTGCGCCAGATGAATGAGGAGATCCGTGATCACAAATACCGGATCGCCCTCCTCCTCGCCGATACTAACTCTCTTTACCGAACCGTCTTTTTTGACAACAACTCCATGAAGCGCAAGCGGCTGGGCAACCCACTGATATTTCTTGATGCCGCCGTAATAATGTGTATCAAGATAAGCAAGTCCCTCATTTTCATAAAGAGGATTTTGTTTAACATCAATCCTTGGCGAATCGATATGAGCTCCGAGAATATTCATTCCCGCAGAAATCGGTTCTTCCCCGATCCGGAAAAGCGCCAGCATCTTCGACATACACACAGCATAAACCCGGTCTCCCGCTTTCAGCGCCTCGCCTTTCTCAAGAAAATCCTGCAGATCCCGGTAGCCCGCCTCCTGCGCCATACGAACTCCAAGTTCCACACATTCCCGCTCCGTCTTGCCTGCATTCAGACAGAACTTATACCTTTCACAGATCTCATTCAATTCCTCCGTCTGCTCACCATTGTAAGAACTCCATACATTTTTCGGTTCCATATTTACCACCTTTCTTCGGGGACGTAGTCAAACTGCGTTTGACTACGTCCCCGATTTAATTTTACTATGTCCCAAATTGAACTTTACCCTGTCCCTTTTTTATTACGCTCCAATTATACAGCTTTTTACACTTTGATACAATCGCTCAGTCTTTGCTTTTGTAATTTTTAATTCATCCTGCAGTTTTTCTTTATACTTACGCCGCAGCTCCATATCTTCCAGCACTTCATATGCTCCTTCAAGGCCGAGTAAATGCGCTTCCTGCTCAAGAATAGCTCGCGCAGCCTTAATATACTGAATCCCCATTTCTTCCGGAATGTCTATAAAAATCTGTCTCTGTACTTTTTCATGAAAATCGAGACAATCTTCAAAATCAGAAAACTTTGACTTATAAATTTCTATAGCTTTAGGATGTATTATTTTACACTTCTCAGTTTCATATTCCTTAAGACTTGAAAAATAATAATCCAAAGGGTTTTGTACCAGATTTGCATTTACCGGATTCATATGGATATATCTGAAACAGTTCCAGAAATACTTCTGATTTTCTACGCATTCGCTCTTAAATCTGTCCTGAAAAACATGACCGTTACGATTGTGTTTATAATTGTAATATTCTGCAAATTCTGCCAAGACACTGGCTAAATAATGAGATAAGAATTCCAGATCAACATGTAGCAGAAGATGAAAATGCGTTGACATAATTACATATGCATATATCTCTGCCTCATGATTGTCAAGATATTTTAAAAGAAGTCTGATAAAATAATTCTTCTCCCGTTTTTGTTTAAAAATGTGTTCTCTGTTTATTCCTCGCGCTATAACATGATAAAAACCTGTACTGCTCTTCTTGCGTGCCGTACGCGGCATTCCATCACCCCCTTTGTATTGGGGACAGGGTAAAACTCAATTTGGGACACAGTAATTTTTATTCGGGGACGTAGTAAAATCCCATTTTACTACGTCCCCGAATAATTACCATTCGAATTTTTTCTCGAAATATGTTTTCAAATCTTCGATTTTTATTCTTTCCTGCTCCATTGTATCGCGGTCGCGGACTGTCACTGCTCCGTCTTCTTCTGATTCGAAATCATAAGTCACGCAGAATGGTGTTCCGATTTCGTCCTGACGGCGGTAGCGCTTTCCGATATTTCCGCGGTCATCAAATTCACAGTTATAATATTTGCACAGTTCGGCGTATATTTTCTCTGCGCCTTCGTTAAGTTTTTTAGAAAGGGGCAGCACTCCGATCTTAACCGGTGCAAGTGCCGGATGGAAATGCAGGACTGTACGCATATCCGGCTTTTCTTCCGTACCGATATTTTCCTCATCGTAAGCGCTGCACAGGAATGCCAGCACCATACGGTCGGCGCCGAGAGACGGTTCGATTACATATGGAATGTATTTTTCCTTCGCCTCATCATCAAAGTAGGTAAGATCCTGACCGGATACGTTCTGGTGCTGCGTCAGGTCATAATCTGTACGGTCGGCGATTCCCCACAGTTCGCCCCAGCCGAACGGGAACAGGAACTCCACGTCTGTGGTGGCTTTGCTGTAGAAGGAAAGTTCTTCTTTATCGTGGTCGCGGTAACGCACTTCATCATCTTTCAGGCCGAGAGAGGACAGCCAGTTCAGGCAGAAGCTTTTCCAGTAATCAAACCACTCAAGGTCTGTATCCGGTTTGCAGAAGAACTCCAGCTCCATCTGTTCAAACTCTCTTGTACGGAATGTAAAGTTGCCCGGCGTAATCTCATTTCGGAATGATTTTCCGATCTGCGCAATGCCGAAAGGCAGTTTCTTCCTCGACGTACGCTGCACATTTTTAAAGTTTACGAATATTCCCTGAGCGGTTTCCGGACGGAGATATACCGTATTCTTCGCGTCCTCTGTCACTCCCTGGAATGTTTTGAACATCAGATTGAACTGGCGGATATCCGTAAAATTATGTTTACCGCAGGACGGACACGGGATCTGATGCTCATCGATAAACGCTTTCATCTGTTCCTGCGACCATCCGTCCACAGAGCCTTCCAGTTCGATGCCTTTCTCTTCGCAGAAATCTTCAATCAGCTTATCTGCGCGGAAGCGCTCATGACATTCCTTACAGTCCATCAGCGGATCGCTGAATCCGCCCAGATGCCCGGACGCAACCCATGTCTGCGGATTCATAAGAATCGCGCAGTCAACGCCTACGTTGTACGGATTCTCCTGAACGAATTTTTTCCACCAGGCTTTTTTTACATTGTTTTTAAGTTCAACACCCAGATTACCGTAATCCCATGTATTGGCGAGACCGCCGTAGATCTCGGAACCCGGATAGACAAATCCTCTTGATTTGGCAAGCGCCACAATTTTATCCATTGTTTTTTCGACCATGTCTCAATTCCTCACATTCTTTTTTCAATCGGTACTTATTATAACGGGTACTGGCGTTTTTGTAAACCACGCATCGCACGGAAACTGCACGGGAGTTTGACAGTTGAATAATAGAAAAATCCCTTGCAGGCCGCATAGAGCCTGCATTTTTTTGTCAAATTTTTAAAATTATTAGTGCTCTTTTGTGCTCTTTGTGTTATAATAATACTATAGGAG
>CALWKB010000149.1 GCA_944381125.1 uncultured Mediterraneibacter sp.
GAGAGCGGGGAATGGAAGAGGGTATTGTTCGTGCCGACCGGCGCGCTTATGTCCACGGTCAGTTTTAACGAGGGGGCGAGCGTTCCCGGAATCGCGCACGGAATTGTTCTGGAGCATTTCTGAGACAGCCGGGCGGGAAGACAAAAGGGATAACACAGGAAAGGCGGAGAAAATTATGGAATATCTTAATTCATTTCTGATCGGAGGGCTGATCTGCGCGGCAGTCCAGATCCTGCTTGACCGGACGAAGCTGATGCCGGGAAGAGTAATGGTGCTTCTTGTGTGCGCGGGAGCTCTGCTGGGATTTTGCAATATATATGAACCGTTTCGTGAGTTCGCGAAGTCAGGGGCCGGCGTCCCTCTGCTCGGATTCGGAAATACGCTCTGGCAGGGGGTGAAAGAAGCGGTGGATAAGCACGGGTTCATCGGAATATTTATGGGCGGTTTTACGTCAAGCGCCGTGGGAATTTCGGCGGCTCTTGTTTTCGGTTACCTCGCTTCGCTTATTTTCGATCCGAGAATGAAAAAATAGGGCCGCATTGACAAAAGCGGCTTTGGAGTGGTATTATAAGCCGTAACTTTTTACCGGCGCAGATAAGCAAAGGAGTATAATATCATGTGTGGAATTGTCGGATATGTGGGAGAAGAACAGGCGGCGCCGATTCTTCTGTCAGGCCTGGAGAAACTGGAGTACAGAGGATATGATTCTGCGGGAATTGCAGTCCGTAATGAAACAGACGGAAATATAGAAATAGTAAAGGCAAAAGGACGCTTAAGGATACTGTCGGAAAAGACAGACGGCGGAATGGCGGTGCCGGGCACGTGCGGAATCGGACACACCCGCTGGGCGACGCACGGGGAACCGTCTGAAAACAACGCGCATCCTCATTGTTCCGAAGACCGGTCGGTTGTACTGGTTCATAATGGAATTATTGAAAATTATCAGGAACTGAAAGATAAACTGGTGAAGTCCGGATATACGTTTTATTCTCAGACAGATACGGAAATCGCGGTAAAACTTGTGGATTATTATTATAAAAAAACAGGGACGCCTCTTGAGGCGCTTACAAGGACGATGCTCAGAATCAGAGGGTCCTATGCTTTTGGCGTCATGTTTCACGATTACCCGGGCCGTATATTCGCTGCGAGAAAAGACAGTCCGCTGATTATCGGAACAGGCGGAAAGGGGACGCTGATCGCGTCAGACGTGCCGGCGATTCTTGACAGGACGAGAAATGTATATTATATCGGCAACCTGGAAATCGCGGAACTGTCTAAAGATGAAGTACATTTTTATAATATTGACAGAGAAGAGATCCACAAAGATATGGTGGAGATCAAATGGGACGCCGAGTCGGCGGAAAAAGGCGGATACGAGCACTTTATGCTCAAGGAAATCCACGAGCAGCCGAAAGCGGTGCAGGATACCGTGGGGGCTTATGTAAAGGAAGGACGCATTGATTTTTCGGAAGTGGGACTTACAGAAGAGTTCCTGAAAAATCTGGACAGGATTTATGTCGTCGCCTGCGGCTCCGCATACCATGTGGGCATGGCGGGGAAATATGTAATGGAGGATCTGGCGCAGACGCCGGTGGAAGTGGATCTGGCTTCCGAATTCCGCTACAGAAATCCCAGACTGATGAAGAATTCTCTTGTTGTCGTCGTATCCCAGTCAGGAGAAACCGCCGACAGTCTCGCGGCCCTGCGGCTTGCAAAAGATAAAGGCGTGCCGGTGCTGGGAGTGGTAAATGTGGTAGGATCCAGCATTGCAAGAGAAAGTGATTATATTCTCTATACATATGCGGGACCGGAAATTTCCGTGGCTACTACAAAGGCCTACAGCACACAGCTGATTGCCATGTATCTGCTTGCCATTGAGACGGCGTTTGTGAAAGACCTGATCAGCCCGGAGAGATATGCGGAACTGATAGAGGAGCTTGGAAGACTGCCGGAGAAGATCCAAAAGACGCTGGACGACAAAGAAAGGATCCAGTGGTTCGCAAGCAAATACGCGAATGCCAGAGATATCTTTTTTATCGGAAGAGGGCTGGACTATGCAATCAGCATGGAAGGCAGCCTGAAGATGAAAGAGATCAGCTATATCCATTCTGAGGCATACGCGGCGGGAGAACTCAAACACGGAACCATAAGCCTGATTGAGGACGGAACGCTCGTCGTAGGCGTTGTGACGCAGAAAGAGCTGTTTGAGAAGACACTCAGCAATATGGTTGAAGTAAAGAGCCGCGGAGCCTATCTTATGGGGCTGACCCTTTACGGAAACTACAATATCGAAGACAATGCGGATTTTTCCGTGTATGTGCCGAAGACGGAACAGTATTTCACAACGAGTCTTGCAATTGTACCGCTTCAGCTGATGGGATATTATGTCAGCGTGGCAAAGGGACTGGATGTGGATAAACCGAGAAACCTTGCAAAGTCTGTAACAGTAGAATAATTATTCAGAGGCGCCGGCTTCCCGAAAGGAAAGCCGGCGCCTCTACGTTGTTTTTATTCGTCCCATCCTTCATAGAACCGGATATTTACGCAGATATTTCGGATAATATCTCCTTCTTCTGCCGCGATATCGCTGATCTCAGACACACAGGGCAGCGCGGGTTCGTCTTCTTCCAGTTCTACGCTGATCCAGTTTCTGGCGGCTTCGTTTGCGTTATCAATGGCTTCATCCAGTGTATCGCCGGCAGCTTCACAGCATTCCAGGTCCGGGAAAAAGGCGTTGTATCCGCCGGAGCCGGTTCTGCGGAAAACTGCAGGATAAATAAATTTCATCTGACAGAGATCCCCTTTCTACTACAATTAAAAATCCGTCCGCGGTTTCGGAGAATAATCCGGAGCAGCCTCAGACGCCGGAATAAAATCCCGGATTTCTTCGCATCCCCGCGGCGTACCACATTAAGATATAACAGAATGAGAGAGAAAACAAGGCGTTTTCAGGGATTTATGACTGTTTTTCTGTTTTGGCGCGCTGTTTTTGGATAAAAGTACTCCGGTAGGTCTGATCTGTGCAGAGAAAGGAGTCATGCTTCGCAAAAAAACAGAAAAAAGATTTTGAAAAAAAGTAAAAAAAGTGTTGACATTCTTATGGGCCTGTAGTATAGTATCTATTGTTCCGGTCAGCGGAACAGAGAAATGCGACAGTGGCTCAGTTGGTAGAGTACGACCTTGCCAAGGTCGGGGTCGCGGGTTCGAACCCCGTCTGTCGCTCTGAGACAGGCATCTGGATCTGAAGATCCGG
>CALWKB010000150.1 GCA_944381125.1 uncultured Mediterraneibacter sp.
AAGCCGGGAAGGGATAAACGCTGAAGGCATCTAAGCGTGAAGCCCCCCTCAAGATGAGATATCCCATAACGTCAAGTTAGTAAGACCCCTTGAAGACGACGAGGTAGATAGGGCAGAGGTGGAAGTGTGGTAACACATGGAGCTGACTGTTACTAATCGGTCGAGGGCATAACCAAAGCGGGAATAGGTAAGATGGATGAATTGATTCTTTGTATGTAGTTTTCAGGGTATATATCCTGAATAATTGAAAATGGCCCAGTGGCTCAGTTGGTTAGAGCGCCGCCCTGTCACGGCGGAGGTCGAGAGTTCGAGTCTCTTCTGGGTCGTATGTGGGGTCTTAGCTCAGCTGGGAGAGCATCTGCCTTACAAGCAGAGGGTCACAGGTTCGAGCCCTGTAGGCCCCACTTAAAAAATTTATGGATGGGTTCCCGAGTGGCCAAAGGGGGCAGACTGTAAATCTGTTGCAAGTTGCTTCGGTGGTTCGAATCCACCTCCATCCATTACCGGCGTGCCGATGTGGCTCAATTTGCAGAGCAGCTGATTTGTAATCAGCAGGTTATCGGTTCGAGTCCGATCATCGGCTTTGTCTTTCATTAGACAATAACTTAATATCGCGGGGTGGAGCAGTCTGGAAGCTCGTCGGGCTCATAACCCGAAGGTCGCAGGTTCAAATCCTGCTCCCGCAACTTACGCGCGGCGGATAACAGCTGTGTGTATAAATGCCCAGATAGCTCAGTTGGTAGAGCAGAGGACTGAAAATCCTCGTGTCACTGGTTCGATTCCGGTTCTGGGCATTTTTCTCTGCATTAAATTAGCGGATTATGCAGAGAATAAAATTGAATACAGGGGCGTGTAGCTCAGGTGGTAGAGCACTTGACTTTTAATCAAGTTGTCCGGGGTTCGAATCCCCGCACGCTCACTAATTAAATCGGAATTCTCAGATATGGGAATTCTTTTTTTATTTTCATCGAAAGCGGAAGAACTGCAATAAAAAAGTCGGAAGCAGACGCAACCGACTGAGAAAAGAGAAAATATATATAAAAAAGCATTTCTGCTTTCTTGAGCTATAATATAATTGTAAATTGTGAGAAGTATGTGTCGATTGTATAAAATAGATGTTAAGAATTTTGCAGGAGACAAAGAAAGGCGGAGAATATGGAATATCTGTATGATAAACTGATAGAGTATAGTTTATCCGATTATTATGCATATCATATGCCGGGGCATAAAAGAAATCCATCTCTGACAGGAGCCGAACTGCCTTACAATATAGATATTACTGAAATTGAAGGGTTTGACGACCTTCATCATGCCAAAGGGATATTAAGGGAAGCACAGAAACGTGCGGCATCGGTGTATCAGGCGGAAGAGAGCTGCTATCTTATAAACGGAAGTACCGTAGGGCTTCTGAGCGCGGTCATGGGATGTACAAAACAGGGAGATACTGTTCTGATGGCGCGCAACTGTCATAAATCTGTTTATAATGCTGTATTTTTGAATTGCCTTCACCCGGTGTATATTTATCCTGAAAAAGTGCGCGGGAGCGAGATGAACGGGGAAATCAGACCGGAGCAGGTGGACGCGCTTCTGAACGAATATCCGGATATTCGTGCGGTGATCATTACATCTCCGACTTATGACGGCGTTATGTCTGACGTCGCAGAGATAGCGAAAATAGTACATGAAAAAAATATACCTCTTATTCTTGACGAAGCGCATGGAGCTCATCTCGGTTTTCATTCGTATTTTCCGGCAAACGGTAACCAGTGCGGGGCTGATCTTGTGATTCACAGCCTGCATAAGACACTTCCTTCACTTACTCAGACAGCGCTGCTGCATATGAACGGCAGTATTGCGGACAGAAGCAGTGTCAGAAAATATCTGGGCATACTGCAGTCCAGCAGTCCGTCTTATGTTCTCATGTCGGCTATGGACGAGTGCGTACGAATGCTGGCAGAGCGGGGAGAGACAGTGTTTTCAGAATATGCAGCCCGTCTTGATTTTATCAGAAAAAAGCTTCGGGAACTTCAACATATGCAACTTCTTGAAACGGATCGATATGACCCGTCCAAACTTGTTATTTCCGTAAAAAATACGGAGACTGTGGGAACGGAAAAAATTTTTACCGGAATGGATTTGTATAGATGTCTTCTGGAAGAATATCATATTCAGGCGGAAATGGCCGCAGGATCTTACGTCGTTCTTATTACTTCGCCGGCTGATTCACAAGAAGGCTTCGTTCGTCTCTTCTGCGCACTGCGGGAAATAGATGAAAGACTACAATTTAAGCCGCAAAGAAACACATCAGTTTCTTCGGAGCGGACGGAGGAAAGAGAGAACAGACAGGAATGGCTGTCTGATAAAGAAAACGCGGAGGGAAAGAACCGTAATCTATGTACGGAAGTTGTATTTCTCCCCTGGGAAGCAGAACTGAGGCGGGAAGAGGGAGCGGAATCTGTAGTATGGGAATCGGCTGTGGGAAGAATCGCACTGGAATATACATATTTGTATCCGCCGGGTATTCCTCTGACTGTACCGGGAGAACGAATATCAGGACAGGTTGTAAATCAGATCAGAATGTACGGGAAAATGGGATTTAGCATAGAGGGGACGGAGAAGAAAGGACAGATAAAGGTACTATTGTATGAGTAAAATTTTTTATGTAATGGGAAAAAGTTCTTCCGGAAAAGACACAGTATATAAGCGTCTCAGGGAATATAATCCGGAATTAAGGACAATTGTGCCGTACACTACCCGGCCTGTCAGGGAAGGAGAAACTGACGGTGTAGAGTATTTCTTTGTAAATGAAGAACGGCTCCGGGAAATGCAGAAGGCAAAAAAAGTAATAGAAGTGCGCGCATATAATACAAAATGCGGAATATGGACGTATTTTACGGCGGACGATGGTCAGATCGATCTGGAGAGATACGATTATCTGATGATAGGGACGCTGGTGTCGTACCGGGCTATGAGAGAATATTTCGGAAGCGGCAGACTTGTGCCGATATATATTCAGGTTGAGGACGGAGAGAGACTGCAGCGCGCGCTCGAAAGAGAGAGAAGAGAATCAGCGCCAAGATACGCCGAAATGTGCAGGCGGTTCCTTGCGGATGAGGAAGACTTTTCTGAAAGGAAGCTTCAGGAGGCGGGCATAAAGCAGCGGTTTGAAAATAAAGATCTGGACAGCTGTCTCAAAGAAATTCAGACATTGCTTGACTCGGAAAGAGAAGATACGCGGCGGGGAATATAAATTTTACTATCGGAAAGGCAGACGGACCGCGCTGTGTAAAGGTAAATTTGGGGTATATCTTGAAACAGGATTGTGTTATACTTATTGAGTAGTCTCGGACTCTGCGGCCGGAAAATACAGCAGAGCGGGAGAATCCATAAGGAAGGAAAGAAAACGGCAGGTGACAGATATGAGCAGTTTTAAAGATGTAGTAGGACATAGAAACATAATTAAATATATTGAAAGCGCGGTGTCTGCGGACGCTGTTTCACATGCTTATATTCTGAATGGCGAGCGCGGGTCGGGGAAGAAACTTCTGGCCAACCTGTTTTCCATGAGCCTGCAGTGCCAGAACAGAGAAGAGGACGGAGACGCCTGCGGTAAATGCCAGTCCTGCAGGCAGGCTGTGAGCGGTAATCATCCGGATATTATCCGGGTAACACACGAGAAACCGAACACAATCAGTGTGGATGACATTCGTGAGCAGGTAAATAATGATGTTGTGATCAAACCGTACAGCAGCAAATATAAAATATATATTATTGCCGACGCGGATATGATGAGTGTGCAGGCGCAGAACGCTCTGTTAAAAACACTGGAGGAGCCGCCGCGGTATGCGGTTATTATGCTTCTTACGGAAAACGCGGAAGCCCTTCTTCCGACGATACGCTCCAGATGTGTTATGATGAAGCTGCGTAATATTAAAGATCAGCTTGTCAAAAAATATCTTATGGAGCAGATGGAGATTCCGGATTACAAGGCGGACGTATGCGTGGCGTTTGCGCAGGGTAATATGGGGAAAGCAATTATGCTTGCCAACTCCGAATATTTTAATGAAATTAAAGAAGACGCGGTACATCTTCTGCGCAATATTGACGAGATGAGTGTGTCTGATCTTATTGACGCAGTAAGGCATTCGATGACTTATAAACTCGAGATAGGAGATTATCTGGATGTCATCGCGATCTGGTACAGAGATGTGCTGATTTATAAGGCTACGAAAAATGTAGACCGCGTCGTTTTTTCAGACCAGCTGAGATATATCCGGGAGCGCGCAAGGAAGAGCTCTTATGAAGGAATAGAAAATATTCTTGACGGCCTGGACAAGGCAAAATCAAGGTTAAAAGCAAATGTTAATCTGGAACTGACGATGGAACTGCTTTTACTGACAATAAAGGAGAACTGACAGGAATGACAAAAGTAATCGGAGTAAGATTCCGGACTGCGGGGAAAATATATTTTTTCGCGCCCGGAAAGTTTGATATAAAACGCGGCGATAATGTTATAGTAGAGACTGCCAGAGGCGTCGAATTCGGCCGGGTAGTCAGCGGCCCGAAAGAGGTAAATGAACAGGAAGTGATACAGCCGCTGAAACCGGTGCTCCGCGTCGCTACCGAGCAGGACCGCAGAACAGTTGAGAAGAACCGGCAGAAGGAAAAAGAGGCGTTTAAGATCTGCCAGGAGAAGATACGAAAGCATGGCCTCGAGATGAAGCTGATTGACGCGGAGTATACGTTTGACAACAATAAAGTACTGTTTTATTTTACGGCGGACGGGAGAATAGATTTCCGCGAGCTGGTGAAAGATCTTGCGGCAGTGTTTCGCACGAGGATTGAACTGCGCCAGATCGGCGTGCGCGATGAGACAAAGATCCGCGGCGGAATCGGGATCTGCGGACGGCCTCTGTGCTGCAGCACATATCTGACAGAATTTGCCGCCGTATCGATAAAAATGGCAAAAGAACAGAATCTGTCACTGAATCCGACCAAAATATCCGGAGTCTGCGGCAGGCTGATGTGCTGCCTGACAAATGAGGAAGAGACATACGAGCTTCTGAACAGTCAGCTGCCGTCTGTCGGCGATACAGTTACAACGAAAGACGGACTGACAGGCGTAGTACATTCGCTGAGCGTTCTCCGCAGGCAGGTCAGGGTAGTAGTAAATCTGGAAAATGATGAAAAAGAAATCCGCGAATATATCGCGGATGATCTGAAGTTCAGACCCAGAAAAAAGAAACAGAAGGTCTCCAAAGAAGAACTGAAGAAGTTGGCAGACCTGGAAAAAGGAGAAAGGGCGTCAAAGTTAGATGACAAATGATAACAGGACAGAGCTTGTAAAAGAAGGAGAACGGCTGGATGATCTGCAGCTCGGAGGATTATATCTGATCCAGAATCCCGGCCGTTTCTGCTTTGGAGTCGACGCAGTGCTGCTGTCGGATTTCGCAAGAGTCAAGCCGGGAGAAACTGTGCTGGATATGGGGACCGGGAACGGTATCATTCCCATACTGCTTTCCGCAAAAACAGAGGGAAAGCATTTTACCGGACTTGAAATCCAGGCAGACACGGCGGAAATGGCCCGAAGAAGCGTGGCATATAATAATCTGGAAGAACGGATCAATATTGTGACAGGAGATATCAAAGAGGCGGCAGAACTGTTCAGGCCGGCCTTTTTTGATGTGATAACGGTAAATCCGCCTTACATGCTGGCGCGGCACGGCCTGACCAATTCAGAAGATGCTAAAACGATCGCACGGCATGAAATACTCTGTTCTCTTGACGATATATTGCGCGAAAGCATGAAACTGCTTCAGGACAAGGGAAGATTTTATATGATACACAGACCTTTTCGGCTGGCGGAAATACTGATAAAGATGAACGCATATAAAATTGAGGCGAAAAGGCTTCGATTTGTGCATCCGTATATTGACAAAGAACCAACGATGGTTCTTATTGAAGGAGTAAGAGGAGCCAGATCCAGAGTTACAGTAGAGCCGCCGGTAATAATGTACAGGAGAGACGGATAATACACTGTTCCGGAAAATACAGCCGGGCCGGAAGAGGAACTGTAAGCGGGAGGAGATAAAAATGGCAGGAACATTATACCTGTGCGCGACGCCTATCGGAAATCTTGAAGATATAACTTACCGGGTTGTGAGGATTTTAGGGGAGGTTGATCTGATCGCCGCGGAAGATACAAGAAACAGTATACGTCTTTTAAATCATTTTCAGATCAGGACGCCGCTGACCAGTTATCATGAATATAATAAATATGAAAAAGGGAAAAAACTGGTGGAAAAGCTTCGCGAAGGCAAAAATATCGCGCTGATTACTGACGCCGGAACACCGGGAATTTCCGATCCGGGGGAAGAACTGGTAAAAATGTGCTGCGAGGCCGGAGTTACGGTTACTTCGCTTCCCGGGGCGGCGGCATGTGTTACCGCCCTTACGATATCCGGACTTCCAACAAGACGATTCGCGTTTGAGGCGTTTCTGCCGCAGGAGAAGAAAGAGCGGGAGGAAATTTTACAGGAACTGGAACGTGAAACCCGGACCATTATTTTGTATGAAGCGCCTCACCGGCTTGTAAAAACTTTGAAACTACTGGCGGAAAGACTTGGAAACCGTAAAGTGGCCGTATGCCGGGAACTGACAAAAAAATATGAGACGGCGCTGCGGACTTCTCTTCAGGACGCCGCGGCTTATTATGAGGCGAACGAGCCGAAGGGAGAGTGTGTAATTGTTCTTGAAGGCAGGAGCAGAGAGGAGATGGAGCGCGAAAAACGGGCCGGATGGGAAGCAATGAGTATTGAAGACCATGTGCGGCACTATCTGGCGCAGGGATTTGACAAAAAAGAAGCAATGAAGCGTACCGGAAAAGACCGGGGCGTGTCAAAGCGGGACATTTATAATTATCTGGAACAGATAAAAAAATGAACCGCGCTGTGACACATGCCGGCGGATTACTCTCCGGCTTCCGTTATCTGAGTGATTCTGCCGTCTTTCATAAAAACGATCTTTTTGTTCAGAGAGACGGCTTCTTCATAATTATTGGTTACATACAGAACAGTAACCTTCATAACTCTGTTTATCTTCAGAATATCAGAAATCATTTCTTTACGGCGGTCTTCGTCCTGCTGTGCAAAATCTTCATCTACAAGCATTACCTTCGGCTGGCAGACAATTGCCCGGCACAAAGCGACCCGCTGTCTGTCTGCATCGGAGATAGCTTTCAGCTTTTTATCCAGAATTTCCGCGATTCCAAGAAACTTTGCCGCGGTTTTTACGCGGGAGTCGATGATTGTAAGCGGAAAATTGCGAAGGCGAAGGCCAAGGGCAATATTTTCATAAGTATTGAAATTTTTGTATAAGGTGTAGTTCTGGAAGGCCATTGAGAGGCGTCGGTCGCGGGGCAGCACCTCGTTCTGCAGCTCTGTATCCAGATAGATTTTCCCGGATGTAATATCCTCAAGTCCGCCGATCATACGGAGAATCGTGGATTTGCCGCAGCCGCTGGGCCCGTGAAATACAACAAATTCTCCGTCTTCAATATAAAGATTTACATCGTCAACGGAAACAAAGCCGTTGGGGTATGTTTTTGTCAAGTGTTCTAAGGTCACGCTGGACATAAGTACACCTCCGTCAAGTTCTTTTTTATGCATTCTAATTTTATCATAAAGGGAGAGCGCATACAATGGGAAACCCCTTTTCATGGTAAAGCACGCATAAAAGACGGCGTAATATCCGGGGGAATAATGCGGCCGATACATTCATAATATACTGTAAATGCAGACAAAGGGCAGTGTGACACATGGAATGTGTAGAGAAAAAATAGTGAAGACAAATTGTTTCAGATATCAAAAGAAACTTTTAAGAATACCGGTTGTATGTCTTATTCTGACGCTGACGTTTTTGTGCGCCGGCTGCGCGTCTGATAATAACCGCACTCAGGATGAAAAATTCGAAGCGTTTACGCATGAAATATTCTGTATGGAGACAGCGGCGAATACGATCAGCCTCCATTATTCCCTGAAGGAACCCGAAGCATATGGGATAGAAGAGGCGCCGGTTACTTTCGGCACTTTTGAGACAGATGCGTCCGAAACAGCGGCTGCCCTGGAAAATATACAGAAGGCGCTCGACCGGTTCGATCCCGGGAGGCTGAATCTTCAGAATCGGATCACATACGATATCCTGGAGTATTATCTGAAAGAATCCGGAAAAAACCTGGAGTATCTTCTGTATGGAGAACCTCTGGCTCTGACAGGCGGCGTGCAGACCCAGCTGCCGGTTGTTCTGTCGGAATATCAATTTTACGACAGAGAAGATGTGGATACATATCTTGCCCTTATTGGAACAACAGGAGAATACTTTGACAGCCTCATTGCTTTTGAACAGAAAAAATCAGAAGAAGGACTTTTTATGGCTGACTATGCCGTCGAAACTGTTATCGGACAGTGCCGGGATTTTCTGGATATGGGAGACGGAAATTATCTTTATTCGACATTTGCAGACCGGATTATGGATGTTGAAGAATTAACAGAGAAAGAAAAAAGTGACTACATACAGGATAACGCATTAGCTGTATCAGATAATATTTTCCCTGCGTACGAAAAGCTGATTGCCGTGTTGGAGAAATTGAAAGGGACAGGGCGCAATGAGAAAGGGCTGTCTTATCTTCCGGAAGGGAAAAAGTACTACGAACTGGCAGTAAGGCAGGCAACGGGTTCGGAGCGCTCCGTAGAAGAGATGGAAGATATGACAAGACGGCAGATATCGGATGATCTGTCTGCCATGGAGCAGGTGCTCGGCCTCACCGCACAGGAGGCAAGAGAGACGGCAGGGAGAATGGGGGCGGACAGCGCGGAATTAATTCTGAACAGGCTGGAGCAGGAAATTGCAGGAACATTTCCGGACGCTCCGGATACGGCGCTGGAAGTAAAATATGTCCCTGAGGAGATGGAGGAACATCTCAGCCCTGCGTTCTATATGATTCCGGCGATTGACAATACAGGTGAAAATGTAATCTATATTAATCAGTCTCATATGAATGATGATCTTACGCTGTTTACCACACTTGCCCATGAAGGATACCCGGGGCATTTATATCAGACGATATATTATGAGAGCACGGATCCGGATCCGATCCGCAGCATTTTTAATTTCGGAGGTTATGTGGAGGGATGGGCAACATACGCAGAGATGGGAAGCTATTATCTGATGCCGTTGTCAAAAGAACAGTCCACACTTCTGCAGAAAAACAGTTCCATCATATTGGGATTGTATGCACTGGCGGATATGGGGATACATTACGAAGGCTGGTCGCCCGAGGATACCGCTGCTTTTTTCAGCAATTACGGTATTATGGATGCGGACGCCGTTGAACAGATTTATGAGCTGATTATCGGCTCCCCTGCAAATTATCTCAAGTATTATATCGGATATGTAGAATTTCTTGAATTGAAGAAAGACTGGGCGCAAGAGAAAGGAGACGCGTTTTCTCAGAAAGAATTTCATGAAGCAGTGCTGAAAACAGGTCCGGCGCCGTTCGAAATAGTAGAGGACTATATGTGGGAGGTCGGGGAGGAATGAGGATACTCCTCTTTCTGTCGGATTTTATTGTCCCGTTTATTATTTTTCTGATTATATGCTTTGGAATTCTGAAGAGGATTCAGGTATATGATACTTTTGTTAAAGGAGCCAGGAGCGGATTCCTGACGGTGGCAGGCATTCTGCCCACACTGATAGGACTGATGACGGCAGTGGGCATTCTCCGGGCGTCGGGGTTTCTCAACTGGCTTTCCGGGCTGCTCGGGCGGATTACCGTTTGCATCGGTTTCCCGGGAGAACTTGTTCCGCTGGCGGTTGTCAGGATGTTCTCTTCTTCGGCCGCCGCCGGACTTTTGCTTGATGTATATAAAGAATATGGAACAGACTCGTTTCTGGGGCTGGCTGCGTCAATCGCCATGTCCTGTACGGAAACGATCTTTTATACGATGAGCGTATACTTTATGGCGGTGAAAGTGACAAAAACAAGATATACTCTGACGGGGGCTCTCGCGGCCACAGGAGCCGGTCTGGCGGCGAGCGTGATTCTGGCCGGCATGATGATCTGACAGGGAGGGAGCGGATGAAACTTTGCTGAATTATCTGTGGGCAGGAATGATACTGACAGGGATTGTATATGCGGCGGCAACCGGCAGAATACCGGATGTTACAAACGCGGCTGTCGATTCTGCAAAAGAAGCGGTTGCTCTGTGCGTCACAATGACAGGAGTAATTTCTCTGTGGAGCGGCCTGATGGAGATTGCTTCCGCAGCCGGAATTATCCGGAGCATCTCCGGGAAAATGCAGCCTCTGCTTAAGTTTCTTTATCCTGATCTGCCGGCCGGGCATCCGGCGCAGAAAAGTATCGCGGCAAATATGATCGCAAATTTTCTGGGGCTGGGATGGGCGGCTACGCCGGCAGGATTAAAAGCAATGGAAGAACTCGGGAAACTGGAGGACGACAGGCGGTCAGGGCGCATGTCAGGCCCGGCGAGGAGGAAAGGAACAGCGGGAAATGAAATGTGTACGTTTCTGATTGTTAATATTTCATCACTGCAGCTGATACCGGTAAATGTGATCGCTTATCGCAGCCAGTACGGAAGCGTGAACCCATCGGCGATTATAGGAGCCGGCATTGCCGCGACGGCAGTCAGCACGGGGACGGCCGTGATTTTCTGCAGGATGATGGAACGCATGAAGAAACGTTAAAATGAACGGAAATGGAACGCCGGAAACATGAAAAAGGGCTGTCGGAAAACCGACAGCCCTTTCAGAGGCGCAGACCGGATTTGAACCGGTGCATCAGGGTGTTGCAGACCCACGCCTTACCACTTGGCTACTGCGCCTTACTATATATGACAGCCTCTTTGGCCGTGCTTTTTAATATGTCGCTGCCCGGCTGGAAATTCCTGATCCGGAAACGACAAATGACCCCGACGGGAATCGAACCCGTGTTACCGCCGTGAAAGGGCGATGTCTTAACCGCTTGACCACGGGGCCATACAGACACTGCTTCCGTAGTGACCGTGTTATATATTAACATAAGCATTATATAATTGCAAGCATTTTTTTAAATTACTGTTATTCATTTTTTTAATTACTCTTTCAGTTTTTCCAGCGCTTTTTCGGTTTGGAAAACAGTCCTGTGGAAGTGCCGGAGCTGCAATAAAAATCAGAAAATTCAGAAATATATAACGAATAATAAAATTATTTAAAATTAAAACAACAAATGCGTTGACAAATAAGGCGCTGAGTGCTATTATAAAAACATCTAAAAGAGATACCAGTCTCTCAAAGATATTTATCTGAAGGGATAGTAATTATATTATCCGGTCAGGTTGAAAATAACAGTCAACAGGAGGAAAAACCCATGGACAGTATTAATTCAGCTTTTTATCAATATGTCAGTGGTACGGCAAATGTAAGTTCCTGTGATGAAAGAGACCTTTGCTTAAATAATTAATTAAGATCCAGAAATATATAATGAAAAAATTGATCGGAGAGTTCGGAATCTGGATGAAATTAAATAGATTTAGCATTTGCAGACGTATTGAATAAAGTTGCCACATATAGCAGAATTTCGAAAGATGTGTAAAGAAACATTGAGTAGAATAGCATTTCATAATAAAGGGTGTACAGTTATAGAAGTAATAATTCAGCAGGCCGCGGGAATATCGAAGAACGGTACTGCTGCAGCCGGAGGGTTATAGGAATAATAACTGGGGATGTTCTTTAATAATATGAAATGTTACCGGAGTTGAAACGAAAGCGAAAACAGACGGATTTTACTATGAACCTCATATTTGTTATTGTAAGGAAGGCGGATTTGATAAACAGGTTTATTAAACCGGCTGGAATCAGATAACAGAAGCAGAGGTCTCACAGGAACATAAGTCAGAAAGCTGCCTCCGATTTTTATATAAAATAAAAAAATTAAAAATTAAATAATAAGTAAAATGCATCGTCAATGTCAATTGAGGATGCATTTTTTTGACATTGAGGTATTCATATGGTAAACTATTGAAAGAGTATCGGCCTGTACATAGAACAACAGGCTGAGCTGTTTTGACCGGTGAGATATAAATTTTTCAATGAGGTGAATGCGGTGGATAAGTACGAATATAAGTTAAAAACAGAACAGATGCTTGAGCTTATGAAAGACGGCGCATATAGCAAAGCGGCAGATATAGCGGATATGATTGACTGGCGCAGAGTGCGGAATGCTACCATGCTTGTTCAGGTCAGTGATATTTATGAAAAGATTGAAAACTACCAGAAAAGCTATGATGTGCTCAGCATTGCTTATCACCGCGCAAAAGGAAGCAGAAAGATTACAGGCCGTCTCTGTACACTTGCACTGAAGACGGGAAATATCGATAAGGCGGTTAATTATTACGATGAATTTGTTCAGATGGCGCCGAAAGATCCGAACCGGCATATCCTGAGATATCAGATTCTGCGGGCGCAGAACGCGCCTGTTGAGAAGCAGATCGAGGCGTTGGAAGAATATAAAAAATCTGAATATACGGAAGAATGGGCGTATGAGCTCGCAAAACTTTACCAGGAAGCCGGGATGACTGCAGAGTGTGTGGAAGAGTGTGACGATCTGATTCTCTGGTTCAGCGAAGGCAAGTATGTGTACAAGGCTATGGAGCTGAAGATGCAATATAAGCAGCTGACGCCGCAGCAACAGGAAAAATACAGCCACAGATTTGAGAAACCTTCTCTTACAACTGAAGAAATGCCGGATCTTCAGACATATGTGGAAGAAAAGGAAACGCGGGAAAAAGATAATATTATTATAGAAGAAACGGCAGAGGAAGAGCTGAATGGCCGGGAGTCAGAAGAGGCGGAAAGCGAAGATTCTGCTAAAGGGGAAGAAAATCCGGCAAACAGTATGACGGATGAAAAAGAAGCAGATGACCTGACGGCGGAAAAGAAGCCTCTTGGGGATTTGATGCCTCTGGATGAAGCGCTGAGAAAACTTCTTCACCAGGAGAAGGCAGAAGAACAGCAGGATGGGGAACCGGACATGTCAGATCTGAAGGGCGCGATCGAAGAGATTGAGGCGGTTGCAGATCTGAAGATGGCGGATATCGCGGCAAGGAAGGCAAGAACAGGGAAATCTTCAACAGTTCCCGGCGAGATGAAGGAAATTCTGCCGCCGGAAGATATACTTCCGGAAGAAGAGGAAACGGCTGACAATGAGCCCGGAACTGCACAGGCGGAAGAATCCGGCGCGGCGCCGGAGGAGCAGCCGTCGGCAGATGATGATCAGATAGCCGGTCAGATGAGCTTTGAAGATATTCTTTCCGGATGGGAGCAGCAGGCGGCTGCTTCAGAAGAAGCGGATACCGCGGAAGCGGAGCAGGACGGCAGCGCGCTTCTTATAGAAGAGGCTGAAGAATTTATTGAAAATACTGAGAAAGAGGAGCTGCCGGAAGAAGAGAG
>CALWKB010000151.1 GCA_944381125.1 uncultured Mediterraneibacter sp.
ACATCCTGGGAGGGGTAGACGTAGATTCTGAATTTGCTTTTACAACCGGCGACGAGTCCGGATGCATTGTAGAAGTAAAAGAAGGAATGAATCATTTTAACGGAGAACAGGCGCTCGCGTTCAGCCGCGAACGTCACAACCTTGCGGACGGAGATAATCAGCGAGGAAAGAACCAGCAGGCCGTTATAACGGCGATGATAAAGAAAATACTTTCTCCGACTATGCTGCTTAAAGCCAACAGCATACTGAATCAGGTGAGCAAAGATGTGGAGACAAATATCTCCCAGTCACAGATTAACTCGTTGATCCGGCATCAACTCGGGACAAACGCCAAATGGACAATCAAGTCCGTGGCGGCGGAAGGTACGGGCGCTGAAGATTACTGTTTCTCGGAACCTTCGCAGCCTCTGTATGTTACAATACCGGATTATGGCAGCATAAATGAGATCATAAGCATCGTAAACGTGGTGGAAGAAGGCGGCACGCTGCAGGATGCGGAAAAGTTGAATTAAATAAAAAAACAGGAGCAGAAATGCTTCTGTTTTTTTATTTTACAGGCGAACTAACAGAAATTTAACAGAACTCTAAACCAGATTCGATGAAACTTTTCTCTGTATAACTATAATAAATGTGGTAAAGCTAAGTACAGGGAAGGTGAAAAAATGATAAAGGTAATGAGTATATTCGGAACGCGTCCGGAAGCGATAAAAATGGCGCCGATCATACAGGAAATGGAACGGCGGAAAAATGAAATTGAAAGTGTGATCTGCGTGACTGCCCAGCACAGAGAAATGCTGGATTCGGTACTGGAAACTTTTAATATTATTCCGGATTATGATCTGAATATTATGAAAAAGGGACAGACGCTTGATTCTGTAACCGGAATTATTCTTCAGGGCCTGAACGGTATACTTGAAAAGGAACAGCCCGATATGGTGCTTGTTCATGGCGACACAACAACAACATTCGCGTCCGCCCTGGCGGCTTTTTATCATAAAATCCCGGTAGGACACGTGGAGGCAGGGCTGCGGACTCATAACCTTTATTCGCCATATCCGGAAGAAGCTAACAGACAGATGGTAGGAAATATTGCAGAACTGCATTTTACGCCTACAATGCAGAGCCTGAAAAATCTTCTTCAGGAAAATAAAGATCCTGAAAAAATATATGTAACCGGAAACACTGCCATTGACGCATTAAAAACAACAGTAAGGAAAGAGTATGACAGTTCAGTTCTCCATTGGGCAAAAGACGCAAGAATTATCCTTCTGACTGCGCACAGGAGAGAAAACTGGGGAGCTCCTCTAAAGAGAGTTTTTTCGGCGGTTAATAAAATAACAGAACAATATCCGGACGTTCGAGTGATCTACCCATGCCATATGAATCCTGCTGTCCGCGGGCTTGCCGATGAAATGTTCGGATCAAATAACCGAGTTCGTGTAATAGAACCTCTGGAAGTAACAGATTTTCATAATCTGATAAAAAAATCATATCTTGTGCTGACCGACAGCGGCGGCATTCAGGAGGAAGGGCCAAGCCTTGGAAAACCGGTGCTTGTTGTCAGGGAGACAACGGAGCGTCCGGAAGGTGTGGAAGCCGGGACTTTAAAACTGGTAGGCACATCTACAGAAAATATTGTCAGGCAGGTCAGCCGCCTTTTGGATGATAATAAAGAATATGAACGTATGAGCAGAGCAGAAAATCCATATGGCGACGGACATGCAAGCGAGAGGATTGTCAATGCCGTTATCCGTTATTTCAGAAATAAAGAAATGGGAGAAAGTATATCCGCATAGCAGGGAAAACAGTGAAAAGAATAAAAAGGAGAAGAGACATGAAGAATACAACTGTACTTGGAGTTCCCCTTTCAATGATTAAGCGCCGGGAACTGCTGGAGACAATAGAGGATACAATCCGCAGGAACAGATGTATTTCCCTGGTTGCAATAAATGCGCGAAAGATTGTCCGGATGGTACATGAACCCGATATGAAACAGATTATTATGGGATTCGATATATTTCTGGCAGACGGGTCTTCTGTTGTAAAGGCGGCAGATTCTGTAGTGGAACGAATTACAGGAATTGATCTTATGGAAGATATCTGCCGGTGTTCAAAAGAGATCGGAGCGAGAATTTTCTTTTACGGAGCATCAGAGGAAAGTAATCAGGAAGCGCGGAAACGATTAAAAAAGCTGTATCCGGACATGACGGTTGCCGGTTACTGCAACGGATATGAGGATGCGGATGTGATGGATAAAATTCAGAGATCCGGAGCAAACGTATTGTTTATTGCGAAAGGTACGCCTTTACAGGAAGAGTGGATTATGAAACACGGGAAAGAAACAGGCGTAAATATTTTACTGGGAGTCGGCGGAGCATTTGACGTTTTTGCGGGACAGGTGAGAAGAGCGCCCGTGTTTCTCCAGAAGGCCGGACTGGAGTGGCTGTACCGCATGATTTGCGAACCAAAAAGATTTAAGCAGATACCGGAACTTCTGGAATTCCGCAGACTGGTAAAAAAGGAAAAAAAGCAGGAGCTTCAAAAGATAAATGGAGGAAAAATATGCAAAGCAAAGAAATTACAGTAGTAGGTCTTGGATATATCGGACTTCCGACAGCAGTCGTAATGGCCGGAGCCGGTCATCATGTGAAAGGATATGACGCAAAGAAAGAAGTTTGCGAAAGCCTGAACGCAGGGAAAATTCATATTGTAGAAAACTATCTCCAGGAGGCGTTTACGCAGGTAAGGGAAAACGGATGTCTGGAAATTACAGAAGAAATCGCGGAATCTGATATTTACGTGGTGTGTGTGCCGACACCGTTTCAGGAGGAAGAAAATGAAAAGACAGCGGATCTTTCTTATGTAGAATCTGCGGCTAAAGAAGTGGCCAAAGTTCTGAAAAAAGGAGATCTTGTAATTTTGGAATCTACAGTTCCTCCGCATACTACCGCAATGATGACAGAGATCCTTGCAGAAGAAAGCGGACTGAAAAAAGACGAGTTTTATACCGCACATTGTCCCGAAAGAGTGCTTCCGGGCAAAATCCTTTATGAACTGAAACATAACGACAGAATTATCGGCGCAAAAGATCCGGAGGCGGCAGAGATTACAAAAGAGCTCTACGAGACTTTTGTAGTGGAAGGGCATTGTTATGTCTGTGATGATGTTACCGCGGAACTGTGTAAACTTGCGGAAAATACATTTCGTGATATTAATATCGCATACGCAAACCAGCTTTCTATGCTTTGCCGGAAAGCGGGAATTGATGTGTTCCGCCTGATTGAGCTTGCAAATAAACATCCGAGGGTATCTATTCTTACACCTGGTCTTGGGGTGGGCGGTCACTGCCTTGCCGTTGACCCGTGGTTTATTGTCGAAAAATATGGAGAAGACGCGTCGCTGATCAGGACAGCCAGAGAAATTAATGAAAGAAAACCGTATTGGGTAAAGGATCAGATATTAAAAGATATCAATTATGACAAAGAGAAGAAAATCGGAATTCTCGGCATGGCATACAAACCAAACATTGACGATATGAGAGAAAGTCCGTCGCTGGCATTGGCTGGCGCACTGGAGAGTGACGGATATATGGTATACGGATGCGAACCGAACAGTCACAGCGATACGATCGGAAACATCCGGCTGCTTTCGCTGGAAGAACTTCTGAACAGCTGTGATTATTATGTAGTTGCGCTTGCTCATGATGAGTTTAAAAGCGACGCAGTAAAAAAACGTATTATGGATAAGCCGTACTATGACTGCATCGGATTTTTGAGGGGTTAGAAGTATGGTAAGAAAGATACTTATATATGGAGATCTTGATCTCAATATTATTGACGGATCAAGCATATGGCTGGTTAATCTGGCAAAACTTCTGCTGGGAGATAAAGAAAATTATGTGGATATCCTTTTGAAAAAAAGGATAAGGAACCATATTCTTGTCGGAGAAATTGAAAAGAGATATCGAATCCGGCTTTTGTATGTAAAGGATTATATTGATCATATTACAGAAGTTGATCCGGGAAATATTGTAAAAATATTGCAGACAATCGACGGACTCAGAGACTATTCCTGCATAATTATCAGGGGAACTCAGGTGATGGAGAAAGTGGCGGGTTCAGAGATAATCGGAAAAGTTATACCATATCTCACAGACTTCTGTCATGATAAAAACACAATGCCGGATTCCCAGAAAAAATTTCTGAAAGACCTGTATCGGAAGGTACAGGCATATTTTGTGCAGACAAAGGCCATGAAAGAATATCTTCAGGATGTTCTGGAAGTAGACGGAACAAAGTTTCATGTGCTGTATCCGGTTGTATTTCCGGGAAAGAACAGGAAACAGGAACCAAAGACGCTCGTATATGCGGGGAAAATAGCCAGAAACTGGAATATTATTGAACTTCTGGACATTATGGAAAAACTGAAGAAAAAAGATCCGGGAATAAAACTTCATTTTATAGGCAATAAAGTAAACCGGGATCTTGCGGAACAGAAGCAGGATATATTTTCCAGACTCAGGAGTGCGGATAATATTATTTTTCACGGAGCGCTTCCGCACAGTGAGACAGAACGAATTACAAAGCAATGCAGCCTGGGATATTCTTTCCGCAGCACTGAAGTAGACCATGATAATTCTCTGGAAGTATCTGTTAAGCTTCTGGAATATTGTCACAGCGGCGTACCGGTAGTGCTAAGGCGTACAAGAATGCATACGGCAATTCTTGGAGATGAATATCCGCTTTTTGCGGAGTCGGAAAAAGAATGTATGGATAAAATACTTACTGCTTTTTGCAGGCCGGAAGTGTGGGAACAGGCAAAAAAATGCCTGTCGCGGTCAGCGGATCAATTCAGCGTTGAAAATATATACAAAAATGTAGAACAGGCACTGAGTGCTTATCCGAAAAAAAACATGAGGCTTCTCGTCAGCGGGCATGATCTGAAGTTTTTAAAACCGCTGTTCCCATATTTTGAGA
Source organism: uncultured Mediterraneibacter sp. (assembly GCA_944381125.1). Taxonomy (GTDB): domain Bacteria; phylum Bacillota; class Clostridia; order Lachnospirales; family Lachnospiraceae; genus Mediterraneibacter. The sequence continues at coordinate 4,977 of CALWKB010000151.1, forward strand.
CCGCATTTGCACTGGAAGTTCAGGAACTGGACGAGTATCTGGAATTTTCTTCTAAAGAAGCCGGCGAATATATTAAGAGAGCCGATATTATATGGTGCGAATGGCTTCTGACAGCGGCGCAGTGGTATTCGAATCATGTGTATCCGCATCAGAGTCTGTTTATACGGGCCCATCGATTTGAAGTGGCGAGAAAATACGGAAATAATGTAGACATTAACCGTGTTACAAAATTTATCACAGTATCATATTACTGGTTTGAAGAGTTTACAAGAAAATTCCGAATACCGGCGGAAAAATGCACGGTGGCGGATAATTTTATTGATACGAAACAATATGATAAACCAAAAGAAGCAGACAGCCGGTTTCATCTGGCGCTGATCGGAGCGCTTCCAAAACGGAAAGGCCTGGACCGGGCGGTTGAACTTTTAAAAATGCTGAAGAAAAAAGATTCCCGGTACTGCCTTCACGTACCTGGAAAAAGGCCGGAAGAGTTTCCAAATACATGGAATGTCCCTGAAGAGAGAGAATATTATGAGCAGGTGTACAGAAAAATTGAGAGAGACGGGTTGAAAGATTCGGTTACATTCGACGGATGGGTGGAAATGCCGGAATTTCTCCGAAAAATCGGGTATGTTCTTTCGCTGAGCGACGAGAAATTTCCGGAGAGTTTTCATGTGACCCCGTTTGAAGGGATGGCGTCAGGAGCTGTAACAGCAGCGCTTCGATGGGAGGGCATTGAATATCTCTATCCGGAAGAAGTGATAATGGACAATCTGGAAGAAATGGCGGTATATATAGACCGTCTTGCAAATGCTCCGGAAAAATACGCAGAGGCTGCGTCGCGAGGCAGACGGTTCGTCAGAGAAAATTATGATATTTCCCTTGTGTGGGGACATATAAAAAGTCTGCTGGAGAGGGGAGGAGATTATGAAGAGTTTTGTAATCAAACTGGTGAAGAATAATCCGGTTTTGTACCGCGGGGCGAAAAAAGTGTACAGGACCTTCCAGCCGGCGAAACCGACGATATACAGAAATGATGATTACAGCATTGTATACCGGTTGTCAGACCCGCAGGAAATGCCGGAGATTCTCAGACATTATAACAGCTTTCGACGCCAGAATACGAGACTGGCTGTACTTGTAAGTGGAAATACACTTAAAATGCACATTCTGATCCGTGAATATCCGGGCGTGATATTTTATTCACTTGATTATTATCAGAAATACAGAAAAAGATTATATATAAAAAATATGATACTGACAGATTGCGGCCAGTCTGTGGAAGATATCATAGAACTGTTATAGGAGAGATGACGATGCTGAAAAAGATGGCGGCGCATATCAGAAGATATAATCCTTATTCTATGTATGCCGCGAAATCCGAACTCAAAGGCGAGGTGGGAAATTCTTATCTGACATGGCTGTGGTGGATTCTGGATCCGGTATTATTTATGCTTGTGTACGTGTTTATCACGGTTGTTGTCTTTAAATCCCAGGGGAGATATCTTCCGGTAGTTGTAATTATCGGGCTGACAGTATGGAATTTTTTTAATAAGACTGTAATGGTTTCCGTAAAAATTGTTAATACATTCCGGGGCATTGTTAGTAAAATATATATTCCGAAATATATGCTGATTCTTGAAAAACTTTATGTCAATGCTTTTAAAATGGCGATATCGTTTGGAATCGTGGCTGCATTTGCGGCGGCATACAGAATACATCCTGCAGTTAATCTGGTCGGATGTATTCCTGTTATTTTTCTTATACTGCTTATAACATTTGCCTGCAGTATTCTTGTGGCGCATTTCGGAGTATATATCAATGATCTTTATAATGTGGTTCAGGTCATTCTGCGATTTATGTTTTATCTCTCAGGAGTATTCTATGATGTGGGAGACAGGCTTTCTCAGACAACATTTTTCGGACTGAATGTGGGAAGAATGATGATAACGGTTAATCCGGTGGCATATGTAATAGACGAACTGAGAAAGATCATTATTTACGGACAGCCGTTGCGCGCTGATATGTTTTTGTACTGGCTCATAATATCTGTTCTTCTTCTGTTTGCGGGACTGAAGCTGATGTACCGGTATGAAAATTCATATATAAAAGTTGTATAGAATATATACATGGGTGACATATAATGAACGAAACAGCAATCGAAGTAAAAGATGTAAAAGTAGCATATCGAAGCATGAAATCTTTTTCCATACGTAAAAGCTTCGGGAAGATCCGTCAGAGGAGAGATTATTACGAAGCGCTTAAAGGCGTAAGTTTTACTGTGCCAAAAGGGAAAATTGTGGGAATTATAGGAAAAAACGGGAGCGGAAAATCTACGCTCCTCCGGACTATCGCAGGGGTGTTTTCACCAGATGAAGGCACGGTAAATACCTTTGGAAACAGACTCTCTCTGCTGGCTATCGGAATCGGGTTTCAGGCGAATCTGAGCGGGCTGGAAAATATATATTTATCAGGTCTTCTCCTGGGATTCACAGAGAAAGAAATAAAGGAAAAGCTGCCGGAAATTATAGAATTTTCTGAACTGGAAGATTTTATTTACAAACCGGTGCAGACATATTCCAGCGGAATGTATTCCAAACTGGCATTTTCCATTACGGCGATACTGGACACGGAAATAATACTGATTGACGAGGTGCTGAGCGTAGGAGATATTAATTTCCGGGAAAAAAGCTATGAGAAGATGAAGGAGATCATAGAAGATAAGAACAAGACGGTAATGATTGTTTCCCACAGTAATGCCAGCATCCTGGAGCTGTGTGACGATGTGATCTGGATTCACGACGGCGTCGTGAAAGAATATGGTCCGGCCCGGCAGGTTGTGGAGAATTACGAGGGATTCATGAGGAGGTATCGGAAGAGGCATGCAGCAGACGCAGGCAGGGGATAATCTGAAAACAACACTGGACGAAGAGCGAAAAGCAAGACAGGCGGATAAAAAGCTTCTGTCTGCTGAACCGGAAGAATTTTTAGCGGAAGAGGGAAATAAACATCTTCCCGGGACCCGCTTCTATACGCGGATTGGAAGCGCAAGGATCGAGGGATTTTTCCATAAAGGGGCTGTCTCAAAGCTGTATGTGATGTTTGACGGAAGCCGTACCAGAGCCGGCGGAAAAGATCTTGCGCCTCTCCCTTCATTTTCCAGATGGTCATGGTATAAAGAAACGGATGCCAGTCTGATGTCAATAGAAGACCCTATGTTTTATACATTCCCTCAGTGTACTCTGGGATGGTATTATGGAACAGAAAACGAAGACTACAGAAGTTACTGCGCGCAGTGCGTCAGAAAAGCCGCAGATCTGCTGGGAATAGAAACTAAAGATATAATTCTGTACGGATCATCCGGGGGCGGCACTGCGGCTGTCGGGGTATCCAGGTATCTTCCCGGGTGCTCTGTGGTTGCCATTAATCCGCAGATTTTTCTTGAAAAATACCCCTATTCGGAAGAACTTGAAAATATTATCGGTATGAAGCTGCGAACAGAGCCGGATCAATTCATAAGAAATGATAATTGCAGAATAATCAGGGAAAATCCTGAATCTTTTTATTTTTTGATTGAAAATGTAAGATCTGACGGAGATTATGTAACGCAGCTGCGTGAATTCTGCAGACAGGCAGAGATTGATCCGGGATTCGGGATTGAGAAGAACGGAAATATCATTACATGGCTGTATGACGCCGAGGGGGCTCCCAGCACACACTCTTCGGTGGAAAATACCGCGGTATTTAAGATGATTGAGCTGTTGATCAGCCATGTAAGAGCCGGAAGGGATCTTGCTGAAATTAAAAAGCTGTATGGTATAGTGAATGAGTTCTGGTATGAAAGATATTCGTTAATGAGAACAAGATATTATCAGAATAAAAAGATTGATGAACTGACGACGGAAAATAAACAGATAAGAGAAGAAGCAGAGCGGATGCG
>CALWKB010000152.1 GCA_944381125.1 uncultured Mediterraneibacter sp.
TCGGTTCCCTCAGAAACATTCCTTCGCTCTCTCCCAGCACCTGCTCCAGAGCCATCAGCGTCTCATATCTGGGCGTTGTGGTAATTCCGCCAAGCACCTTCTGCACGGTACCCAGAGGCACTCCGGAGAGTTCTGCAATCCGGGAATAGGTATATCCCAGCTCTTTCTTCCTTTCCCGCATTTCCTGCACAGTCATATCCTCACCTCCCTATGTCCGCTCATATCGGAAGCAGCCGTACCTGTCTTCCCTCTCCTGCTGCAGTTCTTACCGCAAAACCAGATACATATCTTTCCTGCAGTAATTTTCTGCTAAAATCATATCACGTAGAAATCCATTTTTCAATATATTCCCTGCTAAAATATCCATTTTATTTCCATTTGGCGTTTTTTCGGAAATATAAAAGTAAATAAGAATTCATGAAACAATTTTCATGTATTAATCTTCAACCAGCTCATGCTCTGCAAGATTTGCTTTTCCCGATTCAATCTCAGTTATTATCTTTTTACATTGTATATACATCTTTCCGTAACCACTTTGTCCATCCTGAGATCCCACTCCCGGACCGGAATTTCTTCCTCCAGCATTTTCTCCCGGCACAGAGCGATTTTTCCGCATGTAGTCTGTATCAGATACCGGTCATAATATCCCCCGCCGTATCCAAGTCTTCTGCCGTCCCTGCCGCATGACAGGCAGGGCACAAGCGCCAGATCAATCTCTTCCGGGCAGATCAATGCGCATGACTCATCCGGCTCCGGTATGCCGTACATTCCCGGCTTCAGCTGATCCGGATGCGTTGCCATGCGCACTTCCATAATTCCTTTTCCGATGCATCTCGGCACCCCCAGCCGTTTTCCGTCAAAAAGAATGCGTTCGAGCACAGGCCGGGTATTTATCTCCTCTTCTGTACTCACATAACAGAATACGGTTTCCGCATCCCGATACTCCGGCAGAGAAATGATATGCCGGAAGATCCGGCTGTCGGCGTCTTTTTTATACTCCTCTGTCAGGGTGCTTCTGCGCTTCTTCAGCTTTTTCCGCAGCTCCCGCTTCCGTTCTCCGGCTGTTCCTTCTGTCTTTCCCTTTAAAATCATTTTATCCATTGTACTTTGCCTCACTGTTCCTGCGCCTTTACTCTGGCGTCTTCTATCAAAACGGAATCCAGCCGGTCCATATCTTCTTTATCCGCCTCAAAAGAAGTCATGCCCGTCTTTTTCACACGCACGGAAACATCCTTCGCTTCGCCGTAAAGAGATCCTTTGTCCATCGCTTCCCGCAGAACTTCATAATAAATCTGATATATCCTGCTTTGCATCTCTTCTTCTGCGGGCATCTCATTTCCCTGCATCACGCTGTTCGTGACCTGATCCGCATATTCCCGGGTTTTCTGCTGAAAAGTATCGTAGGTATCCGAAAACAGAGTAATCGGCTTAACCATTACATTAACCGCATAATTCCCGTCCTCCTGTCGTTCCGGCTTCTCCACCGTATAGCATACGCTTTCAGCCAGTTCGGAAAAAAGCTCCCTGTACTGAGGCTTCAGCTCTTCCGGCATGTCTGTCGTTTCAAATCCTTCCATTGTCGCATCCAGGTTATCCGCAAATATACTTTCCGCCTCTTCCCCGGAAGCTCCGGTAATCTCCATATACACCGCGGTTTCTCCCTTATAGGAAACATCAAGCACGGCCTTTACGTAATCCGCCGCGTCATACCTGTTTATGTAAGCGAAAATCCCGCCTGCCGACGCTGCTGCAAGCACGGTAAATACAGCAAGACAGATGATAACCCGTTTCCTTCTTTTTGTCATGGTTCTTCCTCCTCTTTTTTCACGGGAACGCAGAACCACTCCGCAAGGATGCCCGGGATTCCGGGCTGTATTACGGCTAAAGCCGGCGGCAGATATACGCGTTTCCCGCTGTAATCCGCCCCAGTATAGCACGCTGCCGGAAAGAAATATGATGAATCCTGTCGCAGGGCAAAACTTTACTCAGATTTCAGCACGCATTCCACTTCCAACGTGGAATTTGTATCCGTATTTTCCACGACAGCTTTAACTTCACTGTAATCCAGCGGACAGAGCAGCGGCTGAAGATCAAAATATTCCGGCACAAGGCGCGGCTGCCACCGCGCAATATCTTCCGGTGCGTCGTAGTACTTCCAGCTTACGCCGCCGCTTGTATTCGCGGGTACGCCGTACGTCTCGTACATTTCGATCGAAATCATCGGATAGTCCTGAATTCCTTTTTCAGGCTGCACGCCGTATTTGGCGAGAAGTCCGCGCGTCTGCCCAAAAGAAGGATAGACCGGCATCTCCCACGCACGCCTCTGCTCCCCGGAATCAACCCGGAGGAATCCGAGAGGAAGCACGTCTTCCAGTTCCGACATTTTCAGCGAAATCCGGTCGGTCTCATATGCGGCTGACAGAGCTTCTTTCTCATCCTCCGTCAGTTTCATATCAGTCTCTTTTACGCCGTTATACCATGCGAAACGAGCATTCTCCGTTTTGTCCGGCTCCGGCGCAGGATAGGCTTTCTCTTTATATTCTTCTGTTTCATACACGGATGCAAAGGACTCAAAATCCGCGTAAGTCATCGGATATGTACGGTAGTGTTCACTTCCGTCTTTCATATAATAGCATATCGTCGCATTCGTATATACATTTTCTGTCTCAGTCATCCGGCCGCCCTGCAGATTATGAATCCACGCAAGCGCCGCGGCAAGTCCCTCCTCTTCCAGCCGGTACTCCGTCAACTGAAGATCTGTCTGGTAAGTGTCGCCGCTGTGGATTATGTACTGCCAGCTGCTGTAATCCATGCCAAGACCGTCTATACTGACTCCTACAGCCTCTGTTTTTCCCTCTTCCGGGAAATAACCGTCAAAAGATCCCGCGCCGGCCGGAAACGCCCCGCATATGCACACCGCCGCGAGTATTTCCGCCGCCAGCTGAAACTTTCTGCGGAAAATCCGGCGCCGGCCGCTCTGAAATTTCCACTCCAGCAAGCAGTGTACCGCGAGAACCGCCGCCGCGCAGGATACAGCGGCCAGAATACCTGCCGCCAGAGCATTTCGCCGGGTCAGCCCGCTTATATCGAGAAGAAACGCCGCGAACCAGCTTCCGACAAGGATCCCGAGGGCAGCTTCCGCCGTACTTTCCGCCGCATAAAACACAAAGTCTCTTCCGGTCCGTTCTGTCTTCCTCTTCCGCACCGCAAAAGCAAAAATCAGAAGCGCGGCTCCAATCCAGACAGACGCCGCGCAGACAAAGACCGGCTGCGGAACAAACGTCAGGATCTCGTTCTTCTCATAAAGCCGGGAGCCTGTCAGACGTCCCGCCAGACTCAGCGGAGAGAGAATTTCCAGCAGCTTTTCCACAAGCGGCAGACGGTAATATGTCCGAAAAAAGCCGCAGGCAAATACATCGCATACATTCTGCAGGAAAAAGTCTCCGAAAGTCAACAGCACTCCGCAGCTCAGGACAGCTGTGACAATATTCCCGCATACGGTAAGACAGACCGCGCCCAGATGATAAAAAATCAGGAACACAGCCGCCGCTGTCAGAATACTTTTTCCTGTATAACTTACCGAAGCTTTCAGGAACTGCATATCCAGCGACCCTTCATAGATACCGCAGACCGCCAGGACAAAAGCCATGGGAACCAGAAAATGCGCCAGGCCATGGACATACCGGCTCCAGAAAATCATATTTTTACTCACCGGCAGACTGTAGTACAGATCCTGTTTCTTCGGCTGCAGCAAATAGAAAAATTCAAAAAAGGCCAGCACAATACCAAGTCCGGCGCAGATCCAGACCAGCTCTGTACTCCCGATTCCAAACCATGTATTGTCCGTGTCAAAACTAAGCCTCGTAAGCATGGTTATGCCATATATAATAAGAATTCCCCAGGACAGGAACGCGCACAGATGCCCTCTGCCCGCCTCTTTCACCCAGTTACTGAAGCACTTTACGGATGTCATATCCTTTCCCCTCCATCTCAGCAATAAATGTTTCTTCCAGCGTCATGGGAACTTCTTTAAGAAATAAGGGATTCCAGGTCCGGATCATTGTCTCCGCGATCTGACCTTCGCCTTTTATCACAAGTGTTGCAAAATGCCCGTCAACCGTGCACTTTACCATTTCCTCTCTGACGCTCAGCGGACGGATGTCTGCGCCTTCCGGGAAAACGCACTGATATTTATGAATTTCGCCCGCGCTCTCCTTCATATCCCGGGCAGTTACAAGCCCGCCTTTGTGCAGGATCCCAATACTGCCGCAGATATCTTCCAGATCATTCAGTTTATGAGATGCTACGACAACGGTAAATCTTCTCTCCCGCATCTCTGTGCGGAACAGATTTTTCATCACTTCCGTAACAATGGGGTCCAGCCCGTCAAACACCTCGTCGCAGAGCAGGTATTTTGTTCCGGAACACAGCGCAAGAATCAGAAACGCCTGACGTTTCATTCCTTTCGAAAAAGTCCTGAGGGGCCTGTGCATATCCAGTTCCAGTGATTCCGCCATCCCGGACACTCCCGGCTTATCCATTTTCGGATATTGTCCGGCATAGAATTCAGCCATTTCTTTCAGCGTGGCATTCGGAAAATAATAAGGCTCATCCGGCAGGAAAAACAGATTCTCCTTACAGCCGCGCTTATAAATCTTTTTCTCCCCATCAATACAGACTGTCCCGGAATCTGCCTCAAGAATCCCGGCAAGGATACGCAGAAGAGTTGTCTTTCCCGCTCCGTTCGTTCCCAGAATTCCAAACATGACGCCGTCAGGAATATTAAATGAGATATCATTGACTGCACAGATTCTGTCGAAATGTTTGGTCAGATTTTTTAATTCAATCATAGATAATCTCCTTCTGTAAGATAGGAATATTATAACATTATTACATTTTTATTACAATAAGGGAATATAGTTAATATTTTCTTAATATTTTAGTTTGGAACCCATTTCCCCGAGAAACAAAAAAGAATCCTGCCGGAACCGCGACATATATCACAGTTCCGGCAGGTATTATTTTCAGGCTAAAGCTTTATCCTGCATTTCCGGATATTATGCTTTTTTGTTTTTTCTCTTCCAGCCGTAAGCCGCTGCTGCTCCGCCCGCTCCGGCCAGCATAAGAGCCGCCCATACAGCCGGTCTTGAATTATCGCCGGTCTGTACTGCTTTGTCGTCATCTTTGTCGCCCGCGTCTGCGGAGCCCGTTCCCGGTTTATCCGTATCCGTTCCCGGTTTTGTTCCCGGCTTATCCGGATCTTCTCCCGGATCGGTTCCCGGCTTGTCCGGATCTTCTCCCGGATCGGTTCCCGGCTTATCCGGATCTTCTCCCGGACCAGGCTCTTCTCCCGGAGCTTTTTCAAGAGCGTCTATCGCCTCCTGAAGAGCTGCCGCTGCGCTGTCCACATCATCCTGGGAAGCATCGCGGTTGTCATTTACCGCCGCAGCCGCATCCAGCGCTGCCTGAAGAGCATCCCACGTCTGTGCCGTGTAATCCGCTTCTTTCAGTTCAGACGCCTGGTCGATCAGCCCCTGAAGCTCTGTCTTATCCGCCAGTTCCACAAGTGCGTCATAAGCCGCATTCAGCGCTTTCGCCGCGCCGTCCACGTCTTCCTGGGAAGCAGCCTCATCTTCGTACACTGCCACCGCGGTGTCGAGAGCCTCATACAGTTTCTCCAGACTTGCCGTAGTATACTTGCCGCTGTCAACTGCAGAAGCTTTATCGATCGCTTCCTTCAGAGCCGTCTTATCTGCTTCCGGCTCTTCCACAGGCGCTTTCTCAAGCGCGTCCAGCGCTGTCTGAAGAGCGTCTGCCACGCTGTCTACATCTTCCTGTGACGCGTCATGCTCAGCGTCAATTTCAACAGCCGCTGCCAGTGCTTCCTGAAGCGCGTTCCATGTTTCTTCGGTATAATCAGACTCTTTGAGTTCATTTGCCTGAGCAATCAGATCCTGAAGTTTGCTCTTATCTGATACACGTACCAACGCGTCAAGCGCCTCATTCAGATCTTCTGCCGCTGCATCTACTGCCGCCTGCTCTGCATTTTCGTCTTCATATACATCTTTTGCCGCTTCCAGAGCTTCATAAAATTTCTCCAGACTCGCGTTTGTATACTCGCTGCTGTTGATCTCGGAAGCTTTGTCGATCGCGTCTTTAAGAGCCGTCTTGTCTACTTCCTTCTCAGGTTCTTTCTCTGTAAACTGCCAGGACTGAATCTTCATCAGATCGTCCCCGTCTTCACCGCGGTACATGAAGAAAAGTGTATGTTCGCCTGCAGCGTTTTCTACATTGCAGGACACTTCCGTGAACTCGTCTCCGCTTCCGCCTGCTACTTCGAGCGTGCCGATCAGTTCACCGTCCGGACTGTCAAGACGAAGCTCGATCGTTCCGCCGGCCAGTCCGGCAATCTGAGCCTTAAAGGTATCAGCGCCAAGCTCGCCGAAGTCCACGCCTCCAACCGCAACCCAGTCGCCGTTGTTAATGGATGAAAGCACCATATTGTTGCCGCCCAGGTCTTCCGGAGCGATTCCGGAATTCCAGCCGACCGTTGTTCCGGCCGCCTCAGCGTACGGCGAGAACGCCTTCAGCTGAGAAATACCTTTCAT
>CALWKB010000153.1 GCA_944381125.1 uncultured Mediterraneibacter sp.
TAGTAAATTAATGAAATAATACTTGTTTTTATTATCATTGTAAACTCGTGAGGAATGAACATCTATCGTACGGATATTTGTTCTGGTAAAAAAGAATAAAGCATAATAAATGTAGGATGTCACACCGATCTGGTGGGGCATCTCTTTTTTTACAGTCAAATATTTTCGGAATCCTTCGCGAAATTTACAAATGCTTTTCTGGAACAAGAAGACAGCACAACCGAAAAAGGGTATTGCTATCACGGTAACGTGATGGCGTATGCTCAGATGAACGGGGAAAGGAAAAGCCTTAATGAAAAAAACAAATGAGATGAGCAAGCTGGCCGGGGTCAGCAAACGGACGTTACAGTACTATGATGACGAGGGGCTGCTCATAACGGAAAGAACAAATGACAATCATCGTCTGTATGACCGGGAGGCGATGGAACGGATCTGGGAAATCCTGGTATACAAGGAAATGGATTTTGAGCTGAGAGAAATCCGGCAGATTGTAGAGGGGTCAGAAGAGCAGAAAAAGAAATGGCTTGCCAAAAGGGAAAAGGCAATCGACGAAAAGATTGCGGAAGAGAAATACAAGATGGACGTAATTGCATTTGTGCAAAGACACGGGATGCCGCCATTACCCGAAGAAGAGAGTGGAAAGACCTACGTAGAATGTATAAAAGAATTAAGAGACAGGGCGATCAGTGAAGGGAGAGAAAAGTATGGAATCTAAATGTCCAAAATGCGGTGCGCCGCTGATAGATGGAAAATGTGGTTATTGTGGATATATATCAGAAAAGGGCGGTGGGAATCAGGAGAATGGAGATTTTACACGTGCACAGACCGGAATGGGTCAGGAAATTCCGACTATGACAGGAAGTCCAATGTTATACGCCGCGGGAATTATTCCCGGAATCAGTAGAAAAAGTAAGACGACAGCATTATTGCTCTGCATCTTTCTAGGCGGACTGGGAGCGCATCGGTTTTATGTAGGCAAGGTTGGAACGGGGATCTTGTATTTGCTTACTGTTGGATTTTTTGGTATTGGCTGGCTTGTTGATATCATCCGAATTGCGACCGGTTCATTTCGGGATGAATTCGGGCTTCCGGTGAAGCAGTAAAGGAGGCGGGAACATAATGGGATTGTGGGATGTTGTTAAAGATCAGTTCCTTGATGTGATTGAATACGAGGATGAGAGCAATAAACTGATCGTCACAAAATACAGGCGTGAAAGCGGAAATGACGAATTGAAACAGGGATCAAAAGTTATTGTAAGAGAAAGTCAGTGTGCGGTTTTTCTAAAAGGCGGTCAGCTGGCAGATATACTGCCGCCGGGAACCTATTCTCTGAATACGGAAAACTTTCCTGTATTAACGAAACTTCAGGCTTTCCCGTATCTGTTTGTATCGCCCGTGATCGCAGATCTGTATTTCGTAAGTACGAGACAGTTTGTTGATAATCAGTGGGCGACAAAAAATCCGATTATCAAACGGGATAAAGATTTTTCAATGGTCCGCATTCGGGCATTTGGAAAGTTTGCATTCCGAATTTTGGATGTGGCTCTGTTCATGAGGGAAGTATTCGGCACAAAAGGAATCGTGATGACTTATGACATTGTCGGGTATCTTTCCTCGATGGTGACAGAAACTTTTTCAGCGGTTGTTGGGGAAACAGATCTGCCGGTTCTGGATCTGGCTGCAGGATATAAAGAACTATCGACAGAAATGCAGAAAAAGTTAAATGAACAGATTCATGTTATCGGTATTCAGTTCAGCGATATCGTGATTGAAAATATTTCGCTTCCCGAACGGGTTGAAGAATTGATAGATGAACAGTCGGGAATCGGAATGGTAAGAGGAGATATGGGGACTTTTGTGGAGTATCAGACCGCAAGAGCTATGAGAGATGCGGCGAAGCAGGAAGGCGGGCTGGCAGGTCTGGGAGCAGGTGTGGCATTTGGAAACACAATTGCCCAGAATGTTCAAAATGTATCAAATGAAAGTCATCCTGTAAAAAGTAAAGCTGAACTGTTAAGAGAGGTAAAAAGTCTGTTTGATGAGGGAATCCTGACTCGGGAAGAATTTGAAGCGGAAAAGAAACAGATTTTAGCAGAATAATAAAAAATGAAAGATAAAGGAGAAAAAGTCATGTCAAAACATCCGAAAATGGTAATATGCAGAAATTGTGGTGCATCGATTCCGAAACAGGTAAAGATATGTCCGTCATGTGGAGCAAAAAACAAGAAGCCATTTTATCAGAGATGGTGGTTTATCCTCATAATTATAATTGTAATAATCGGAATCGTAAGCTCTTTTATGGAAAATCAAAGTGAAAAGTTTGACTGGGATGAACTTGCGCTTGGAGAGCGTCTGCCGGAGCCTGAATCAAACAAGGGTTCTATCAGAAGCAATGACAGTGAACACCTGAACGTGCATGTGGAAAAAACATCCCGGAGTGATTACAGTACATATATAGAGAAGTGCCAGTCGCAGGGCTATACCGTTGAGAGTGTGCAGGATGGAGATGCCTATAACGCTTTTGATGAGGAGGGATATATGCTTTCTCTGGATTATAGCGGAGAGTCAATGTATATTGAGTTGGAGGCGCCCATGGAAATGGGAGAAATAAACTGGCCGAAAAGTGAACTTGCAAGTCTGATCCCTGTGCCGCATTCTAAAACCGGAAAGATAGATGTAGATGCATCAGACAGATGTCATATCTATGTAGGAGAAACATCTGAAGATGATTTTAATGCCTATGCGGATGAATGTTCAAATGCAGGATTTTCTGTTGAATATGAAAGAAATGATGCATCTTACCGTGCATATGACGCGAATGGAAATGAACTCTATCTGTCCTATCAGAGAAATCAGATAATGGAAATCCAGTTGATGAGAGCATCAGAGACGAGGTCGGATTTGGACGATGCACAGGTTCAGGATAATACAGAGGTTCAAGAAGAGGCTGCAGAACCGGAAGAGTCAGAAGAAAATAGTTCATCTTCGGATGAAATCCGTCCGGAGTTTAAAGAGGCAATGGACAGTTATGAAGCTTTCTATGACGAGTATTGTGATTTTATGAAGAAATATAATGAAAATCCAGGCGACCTGAAACTGCTGGGTGAGTACTCGGATATGCTTGAAAAACTTGCTGAGATGGATGAAAAATTTTCAGCATGGGAAGAGGAAGACCTGAATGCTGCAGAATTAAAGTATTATGCAGAGGTAAATGGAAGGGTAACGCAAAAGCTTCTGGATATAGGAGCAGAGTAATTTGATGGATCATATATTATCTATGATTGATTTAAGTATCTTATTCAAAATACCTATCCTATCGATCGAGGAGCTTATTAACGAGGAAGCCGAAAGAGAGAAAAAGTTAAATACTCTGTGACCTGATATACTCCCCCAGCAGACTGACGAACCGCTTCAGCGCCGGCATGTCCTGGTCATACCGGTAATACACGCCGAAGGAGATCTTCGGCAGATCCGTAATGGGGATATAGCAGAGATCCCTGTCCCGTGCG
>CALWKB010000154.1 GCA_944381125.1 uncultured Mediterraneibacter sp.
GTCAATTACTATTAATATATGGGGGCAGAAAAGCGACTGGTGTGCTTCCGGGTCTTCAAAACCTGTGTGGGGCCGATGATACGTCCCGGGTGGGTTCGATTCCCACATGTCCCCGCCAGAAAAATGATTATGAGAACATAAAGAAGGAATGAACAGTGAGTATGAATCAGACGCCGATGTCCGAAAGGGTGCACATCGGCTTTTTTGGAAAAAGAAATGCCGGAAAATCCAGCGTAATGAACGCGGTAACAGGTCAGGAGCTGGCCGTTGTCTCTGACGTGAAAGGGACGACTACGGATCCGGTATATAAGTCTATGGAACTGCTGCCGCTCGGCCCGGTCGTCATGATGGACACCCCGGGAATTGACGATGAAGGAGAACTGGGCGGCCTGCGTGTAAAGAAAAGCTATCAGGTGCTTAATAAAGCGGACGCGGCTGTGCTTGTTATTGACGGGGCTTCCGGCGCGTCGCAGGAGGACAGAGCTCTTCTGGAGCGGATCCGGAGAAAAGGGATTCCTTTTGCGGCAGTGTTGAACAAGCAGGAGCTGTCTTCGGAAAAAATCAGAGAGAGTACGGCGGAAATACTCGGATTGTCCGTGGATGAGATTCTGCCGGTAAGCGCCGGGAAAGGCACGGGCATCCGGGAACTCAAAGAAAAGATTGCGAAGATCGCAAAACGGGAAGAACCGCAGCGCAGGATCGTGGGAGATATGATTTCACCTTCGGACTTCGTTGTCCTAGTAGTGCCGATTGACAGCGCCGCGCCAAAGGGAAGGCTGATCCTGCCTCAGCAGCAGACGATTCGGGATATACTTGAGGCGGACGCGGTTTCTGTTGTGATAAAAGAAGACAGGGTAAGAGAGACGATTGAAAGTCTGGGCAAAAAACCGCGGCTTGTCATTACGGACAGTCAGGCGTTTTCAAAAGTGGCGGCTGATACGCCGGAAGATATTCCTCTTACCTCCTTTTCAATTCTTTTCGCGGGATATAAGGGGAATCTTCGAACCGCCGTGGCCGGGGTGACCGCGCTGGACAGGCTGAATGACGGGGATAAGATACTGATCAGCGAAGGATGTACTCATCACAGGCAGTGCGACGACATAGGAACCGTGAAAATTCCCCGGTGGATTCGGGAATATACAGGAAAGGATATCCGGATTGAGACAACGTCAGGAACAGAGTTCCCGGACGAGCTGAGCGGATATAAGCTGATTGTCCACTGCGGCGGCTGCATGCTTAACGAAAGAGAGATGAAATACCGGCTGAGCTGCGCGGAAGATCAGGGGGTTCCGATGACTAATTATGGAATTCTGATTGCGTATGTGAAGGGAATACTGAAGCGAAGCGTGGAGATTTTTCCGGAAATATACAGTCTGCTGGAAAACAGGTAAGAGAGAAAATGCCGCTGTCGGGTTTGGAAGACAGCGGCATTTTCTTCTGGTATGTAATTGAGAGGATTTCCTCTGCTGCCGGGCCTGTGTCTGCATATAACTGGGGAATATACCTTATATAATATATAAGGAAGTGCAGAATAACGGACCGTCCGGGCGACATCTGGGGGAAGGTCCCCGGCACGGCGCGAAGTCCGGCAGCCGGACCTGCAAAAACGGCGGCGGTATTTCGGGGGGAATATGGCATAATATATTCCATGAAAATAGTTGAGCTGTTTAAAACATAAAAAAAGACAGTTTTCCCCCTTTGGAAGAAAACCGCCTTTGGTTTTTACAAGTCATAAATACTGTACCACGCTAAAGTGGAAATGTCAAATATTTTATTCAGAATATTCCGCCTCTGCGGCGGACGCCTGTCAAAGTTCTGCTTCTGGCGCTGTGCGGGAAGAGATCAGAAAATATGCAGCATATTTAAAATCAACAGAATGAGAGCAAGCGGCGACGCGACACTGCTCAGTATAAAGAGGCCGAACTTAATTCCTTCCAGTTTCTCAAACCTGTGATACTGCTGTTTCACCCTGTCGCTGTAATTATAAAGAACCTGTGTGGCTTCGCTTACTTTCTTCAGTTCTGTGTCACAGGAATCTTTGATGCTGCCTTCAATGGAGTCCGACAGCGCTTTCGTGAGCCTCTGTATTTCAGCGTCAATGCGTGAATCAAGAGAGGCGCTTGTTTTTTTGAGCCTGCGGGCAAGAGTGCCGATTGTCTCCAGCTGTTCGTTGACTACTTCGCTTCCGTCCTGGAGCTGCCGTTTTACTGCTGAACTGCTGTTTTTCACAAGAGAATTAATCTCTTTTTCGTACTGACGGTAATGTTCCTTATAGCTGTCCATAAGACGTACCAGCTCGGCTGATTCCGCTTTTGCGAGAGCCAGTTCGCTGTCTGCTCTCCGAAGCTCGGAAAGATACCTCAGATAATTGCTCTGGTTAATCTGAGGATCGGCGTTCGCGCTGTCAAAAGAGGCCTCCTCGGAAAAATCTTCAGCTTCTTCTTCCGTAAGAGTATCCGTGTCAAAAAGTTCAGGCGCGGCAGACTCTCTTGTCAGAGGAGGAATGCCTGCAGAAGCAGCCTCCTTTTTTTCATTCAGCGTATCCGCAAGATCAATGATGGAACGGTCAGGTTTATACAGTATTGTATTACCGCTTACTTCTCCCATAGTATACTACCCCTTTTCATTTGTACTCCTTATTAATTGAAACATGCATATCCTGACATGCATACATACATTTATTATATTAGAAGCGTATCATTTTGGCAATATGTAAAATTGTACTGAAAAAAATACAATTTTTCTTAAAAACCTCTTGCAATAAATTTATCTATCCGATATACTGAAAAAGCTGTGACATGATAGCGATGAAGCGTGAGGTTGCCGCCGGGGCAAAGAAATAAACAACGGCGGGTTTTCCGTGGAGCGAATGTCAAGTTAGGAAACTGGCGACAAGTCACTGTACGAATCACAACAGTATCTCGTTTTTACGCGCGGAAACAGCGCCGCGCGGGAGTTGAAAAGGCGAGAGCGCCGTGTATGTTTCTCACGACACACACGGGAGAGTGTACAGTCACCGCTTGTCGTACTGAGTTACAAGTACGAAAAGGAGGCGACTTTTTTTATGGCAAGTCAAGTAATGAGAATCACA
>CALWKB010000155.1 GCA_944381125.1 uncultured Mediterraneibacter sp.
ACTCCCTGCATCCAAAATACGGCATATGGAAACATTCTCCCCGGCGCAGCCGCCGCATGATGATATCTTTGAATTTCCCCGGATTATCTGTCTCATTGGCATTTTCCGTCATTTCAAAATGTGCCTCGATCACATACTCCACATCCCGCAACAGAAGGGATGCTCTCTGGACGATTTCCGCCTTTGTACTTATGGACAGAGGCTTGTCTGCCCCATTATAAACCTGCAATACATTGGCCGCAGATATCTTGCTCTTCACCTCATTGCGCCGGACACTGGTAAAACGTACGGGATTGACCACATGGATCCGGTCTATGATCCAGCGCATTCCCGGGTGCCAGTAGACAGCCTCCAGAATTCCCCTTGCTGCAGACGGTGTCATAACATCATAGGAACATCTTTCCACTTTGAACTCCGGACGGCTGAACAGAGCGTAGCCTCCCCAGACTCTGACCTTAACGCCCACTCCCATAACTGCACCTCCTCTCTATCAGTTTTCATATTATAGAACCACTCCTTCCTTATAACATTCTGCGATATAGTCCCTTGGCTGAAAATAAAAGTCCGTATTGTAATCGGAAATCTTCGCATCAATCCAGGAATGATATACGTTCCACAAACCATCAAGGATGTTCTCATCCTCATAAGCATCTTCAATCAGACGTTCGTAAACTTCGCCGATATCCCAGTATTCCGGGACCATATATCTGCAACTTCCTACATTGTCAAAATCTCCTTCTTCCAACTCTGACTCTTCAATAAACTCCGCAGCTGTTTTCTCAATTGGCTCACAATGGAACACATCTGCATAATCATAGATTCTTTTTATCCGCTCTCTCCCCAGTATATCGGTCACCTCACATCTGGTCCTCTTCATACTTCGGCCAATATATTCAATCAGACTACAGGTAAAAAAGAGTGCGTTATTATTCTTCGTTCCCATACACAACCTCACTTCCTATATATTTCAATGTATCAAGAGCAGAAATCGTATGAAAACTGATCTGATGGGTCGGATATTTAAACTTGGCCAGTTCCCAGAAAGCTGCTCTTGAGATTTTACCATCCATGTAGTTCTGGACATAATTATAAATCGTATCATCCGCCATCGGTCCCTCGACAATATCATATTTATGTGGCTTTCCGCTTCTGCAGGCCACAATAAAGTCCAGCCATTCCTCTGTCATTTCAGAAAAAATAAGATAATTGAGACTTTCGTCCGGCTGGTACTCGTATTTATTCAAATATCCATTTTTACCATAACGCGATGCCCAGCGTCTGGCCTGCTCTTCATATTGGGTACAATAGAATCCAAAATAAAAGTCTTTTTGAAATCTCGCTTTTCTGATTTCCGGATATTGTACGATTTCTTTGCTCCCATGGTACAAAATCATTCTGGCATATCTCCTTTCTCACGCGCATTTACTATTTAATTCCCATTTCTCATACTTATAGTTTCACTATACTCCCCTTTATATTTAAATGCAACATTTTTAAATTATTGTTATTTTAATATTTTATTGAAATTTATTGCTACTATTATTGAACTCATTTCTGCAGTCTGTTATACTTGTATTGCAGTCGGAGAAACCGCGGATTGAAATAATAAGATTTACAATAATGTAAACAAAGAGCGTGCAGGAGATCCATTCTTCTGCACGCTCTCTGTTTACATCATAACTGCCATTCCAAAATCAATTCCTAGATCCAGACCCGTATCATCACAATACGCCTCTTCATTGACAAGTTCATAAAGATCTGTGATATTCTCTGAAACAAGCCGTACCATTCCTGCTCCTCTGAATTTTTCAAACTCATCCTCATATAACTGCACACAATATTGCCCGGCCTTTCGCATCCCTGATTTTGTATATCCCTGATACCTGATCTGATCTAATAATTCAGCAGCCTCCGGTTCCCTTGGAATAAAAATAGTTTTTGTATTTTCTTCAATCAGTTTGAATTCCGAAGCAGCCTTTGCAAAGTTATATCGCTTATTCTTAAACTCCTCCAGTATCTTCTTTTTGTCCAGACTCTCTCCCCGAAAATGATACAGTGTCTCGAAATATTTTTCAATTCCATGAAGAGAGGAAATGTCCTCTCCTTCTGAAATCAACATTTTTGATACATCGATCTGCAGACGCTGCCCCGGTACATATTCTTTTTCATCAAACTGGAAAAAGCACACTCTGCTGTCCTCTTTGTCCCGCTTTCCTTCTCTGTTGCACCTTCCGGCAGCCTGGATCATGGAATCTACTCCGGCAAGCTGTCTGTACACAGTCTGAAAATCCAGATCTACACCAGCCTCCACCAGGCTTGTGGAAATCAGAATACAGTTTTCGCCATTACTCAGCCGGTTCCTGATCTTCTCCAGAGTTCTTCGTCTGTGCTGCGGATACATAGAAGTAGATAAATGATACACGCCTTCTCTTCTCAGCTCACGATAAATTTTCTGCGCCTTCTTTTTTGTATTGACAATGCACAGAGCCTGTTTCTCCATACTGAGCTTTTCAATCAATTCTTCCTCTGTTACTGTTCCCATATTTTGAAAAGTCACACGTTCAAAGAAATGGAACTGTTCCTGTACTCTCGGACACAGCTCAGTAATCTTCCTGTCTGTTCTGAAAAAAGGATTCAGCGCCGGCTGTGTAGCCGTACACAGCACAATACTGCACTTAAAATGATCCACCAGTTCCTCCATTGCGGCAAGACATGGTTTCAGATAATCCGGCGGCAACATTTGCGCTTCATCAAAAACTATCACACTATTAGCAATATTATGCAATTTTCTGCACTTTGAAGATTTATTTGCATAGAGTGATTCAAAAAACTGCACATTGGTTGTCACAACCACCGGCTTATCCCAGTTTTCCGATGCAAGCTGCATGGTTTTCAGTTCCTCGGAACTTTCATAGTCTACATTGCAGTGATTTTCCAGCACATTCTGATCTCCCAGAATTTTTCGGAATACGTCTGCATTCTGCTCAATAATACTTGTATATGGAATCACATAGATCACACGATCCAGTCCGTTTTCCACGGCATG
>CALWKB010000156.1 GCA_944381125.1 uncultured Mediterraneibacter sp.
GTGCCAGCTCTGCTATAACTGACAATGAAAATGGTTTTATTGCCAAGAATAATCCACAAGATTATGCAGATAAAATCTTGCTTGCATTGACAGATGAAGAGCTATATAACAGGGTTTGCGAGAACGCATACAGTACACTCTATCGCACTTGGCAAGAGAGCGCTGATGAAATATATAAGATTATCATAGACACAATTAACGGAGGTAAAAATGAATAAGATAGGATTTGATAATGAGCTTTATATCAAGCTTCAAAGTGAGAAGATACTTGAGAGAACTAAGATGTTTAATGACAAGCTATATCTCGAGTTTGGCGGAAAACTTTTTGACGATTTGCACGCATCCCGAGTGCTTCCAGGGTTTGACCCGAATATAAAGACTAAACTTTTAGTCAAATTAAAGGATAAGGCAGAGATAATCTTCTGTATTTCTGCAAACGACATTGAAAAAAATAGGATTAGAGCCGACCTTGGACTCAGCTACGACAACGAATTGCTAAGGATAATTGACAATTTACGCTCTCTTGGACTTTATGTTTCATCTATTGTTATAACTCTTTACAAAGGTCAGTCAAGTGCAACCAAATTTGCACAAAAGTTAGAACAGCGCGGAGAAAAGGTATATTTTCATAGATATACCAAGGGCTACCCAAGCGAAGTTGATGTAATAGTCTCAGATGAAGGCTATGGCGCAAACCCTTACATTGAAACAACAAAACCTCTCGTCATAGTAACTGCGCCAGGTCCGTCAAGCGGAAAACTCGCCACTTGTCTTAGCCAGATGTACCACGATTACAAGAAAGGCGTCAAGGCTGGGTATGCAAAATTTGAAACCTTCCCTGTTTGGAATTTACCTTTGAAACACCCTGTCAATATCGCCTACGAATCTGCAACTGCCGACCTTAAGGATATAAATCAAATAGACCCATTCCACTTTAACGCGTACGGCAAACTTGCTGTAAACTATAACCGAGACATCGAAGTTTTCCCTGTACTTAAAAATATACTCAAGAAAATTACAGGGCAAGATGTATATAAGTCTCCTACAGATATGGGTGTCAATATGGTTGCAAGCGCAATTATTGATGACGAAGTCGTTCAAGAAAGCGCAAAGAAAGAGATTGTAAGACGTTATTTGAAGGCTGAATGCGACTATAAAAAAGGACTAGCGTCGTTTGACACACTAGAACGCACAAAATATCTTATGGCTGAGGTTGAGCTTACCCCTGACTATCTGCAAGTTGTCAAAGCATCCAAAGAAACCACCAAAAATGCTGGATACCCCTGTGTTGGGCTTGAACTTCCAAATGGCGAAATTGTCTTTGGTAAAAATAAGAAGATTGTCTCTGCAAGTGGTGCGGTTGTGCTTAACGCCCTTCGCTCTATTGCCAAAATGGGAGATGATTTTGACATAATCTCAGATGATATATTGATGCCGATTGTAAAACTTAAAACCGATTATTTGCATTCAAAGTGCGGAGTACTTACTCTTGACGATGTTTTAATTGCCCTTGCAATCTCATCACACTCAAACAATAAAGCAAAGAAGGCCTTAAAGAAACTGCCAGAGCTAAAAGGTTGCGAGGCGCATTGTACCTACATTCTGTCAAACGCAGAAGAGCAATCACTAAAGAAACTTGGCATAAATATCACCTGTGAACCTGTATTTTTAAACGGCAATCTTTTTGAAGAATAAAAACCAAATTTAACAAATTCCTTTATTTTTGTTTTAAATTTATAAAAAATAAATAAAACCAATAGTTTTATAACATAAAATCAAAAACCCTTCTAAATTCTCTTAGAAGGGTTTTTGATAAGTTATTTATTAAATCTGAATAATTTTAGTGGGTAAGGAACAGGCAAAAGTCCAGGTTGGAAGGGCCCTTGACTTATCCAGCAAAGTCCTCTCTCAAAACTATATCTACAATTTTTTTTGCCATTCATACAAAAATAGACGTTTACAGGTGAGGTTACAAGAGAAAAAATTGCTTTGAAGAGAATTAGGTCAATAGCCGTCTTTGATTCATATACCGTTCTGCAGTGACAAGCAGGGCATACCCCAACTGGTCGTATACCCAAAGGTATGCCAAGGAAGGCACCCCACCGTGTTGCATTCTTCTTTGCTTGCATTTCTAGTCGCGCCTTTCCCTTTCCCCCGCTTTTACCTTTTCCAGTAACTTCTACATCCTTTTCTTTAGACTTTTTATCGGACTTATCCTCATTATTTTTATCTTTAGAGTTTTTGTCTTCGTCTTGAGAGTTGTCAAAAGGGTCTTCATCTTTAGGTTGTTCATCTTCACCGAAGCCGTCTCCAGTATCGTCGCCATATCCGCTCTCATCATTATCGGCTCCTTTATCGCTTTTGTTACCACCCCTGTCATCACCATCGTCTGCATCATCGTCATAGTCCTCGTCGTCGTCATCATCGTCATAATCGTCATAATCGTCATAATCACCAAAGCCATCATCGTAACCGTCATCATCGTCATCATCATATGGGTCAAAATAATCTTTAAACATATACATCTCCTTTGTGTTAATTTGTGCAAAAAGTATATTTGTATTTATAATTATAGCAAAAACCTAAAATGCCTTTATTTTCACTTATTATTTTACCACAATAATAAAAAAACATCAAATAATTTTGATGTTTTTAAACTCCTTTAGTCAACCCACAATACTTTATTTGAAACGATAAGTGTAATTATATCTACGAGCCATAAGAATGGCAAACCAACGATAAGTAAAATCACACCTAAAATTAAGCCAAAGACAGACTCTTTGCTTGCAGACTTAATAATTCTATAAATCACCCAGATTATATCAATCATAGGTAATGCTAAAATTATTTTCACAATAAGTGGAAGATCGTCCATTGCTTTAACAAAACTTGCCATACTCGCCTCCTTTTCAAAAATTATACTACATTTTATGCTATAAGTCAATGTTGTAGACTATTAATCGCTTTGATTTTTAGCTTAAACAATCGAACGTTATACAAACTTTATTACGAACACAAAGAGGATATTTTCAAAAACTCGTTTGGGTCTAAACAAGCCCCGCCTACTAAAAAACCATCCAAGTTTCTAGTAGATAAGAATTGTTTGATGTTTTTACTATCAATAGAGCCACCATATACAACTTTTATACTTATTGAAGCATTCTCTGAAAAGTCACCCTTTATAATACGCCTAATTTCCTTAACAGCCCCCTCAATTTCATTTTTTGTTGGTGTTTTCCCGCTTCCTATAGCCCATATAGGCTCATAGGCAATGATAACACGCTCAAGTTCATTTTCATACAAACCTTTTAGAGCGCACTCAATCTGCTCTCTAAGTACCTCAAAGGTTTTTAAAGTATTTCTATCGGTCAAACTTTCACCAACGCAAAGAATGACACCTAAACCATTCTTGAGTGCCACCTTTATTTTTTTGTTTATAGTCTTTGTATCCTCTTTGAATTTTTTGCGCCTCTCGCTATGACCTACTATCACATAGTCAACTCC
>CALWKB010000157.1 GCA_944381125.1 uncultured Mediterraneibacter sp.
ACCCCTTCGATGTTACAGATTGGAAAGCAGGAAGCCGAGAAAAGCCACTTGAACAACATGACTTTTGTGAAAGGATATGCGGAGGAACTGCCTTTTCTGAATGACAGCTTTACGATTGTATTTTCCCGACTGGCTTTCCATCACTTTACAAATACCGATATCGTCTTTTCTGAAATGGTACGGGTATTAAAGCCTGGCGGCAAGCTGGTGATGATAGACATGGAAGCCGCTGATGAAAAAATGCGCCAAACCGAAGATGAAATTGAAACGCTCCGCGATCCCTCTCATGTAAAGAATATGAGCAAAAACGAAATGCTGGAATTGTTTACGGCGCATAGCTTATAGATAGAACAATGTGAAACCACTGAAATCCAGCAAAAGCTGAATAACTGGCTTGCACTTACCAGAACGCCGGAACCTGTTCAACAGAAAATCACAGAACTCATGAAATCAGAACTTGCAGGAGAGGAAAAAAACGGATTTTCCCCCTATGTGGAGAATGGAAAAATTTGTTTTAATCAAAAATGGCTGCTGCTGATCGGAAGAAAGCAGTAGTAAAGACAACCGAGCCAAGGCATATAAGCAACGGGAGTGATGATAATGGGAAAATATCTCACCAGTAAGTAATAAATCTCAACACCTTTTTTGCATGAGCGAACTGGATAAAGAAATGAATGTGATAGTAAGACGGCAAGAAGGTCTGCAAAAACAGACTGCCGCATACAAATAAATACGGAGACTGTAATTTGGAAAGGAAACCTGCCTGTGAGCCAGAAGATTGAAAACATCCTCAACCTCGCCCTTGAAGCGACCCCGGAGGAACGCGCCCGCTCGACGGAGCTGGACGTGGGCTACGACGCCGGTGAACGGGCGTGGGATCTGATTATCAAGTATTCAGGCAGCCTTGATGCGGCGCGGGGGATCAGCGAATCCGTAACGGAGCTTCTGAACAACTATGCAGTGGTGCGTATCCGGGAAGACCGGATCGAGGCGCTGGCATCGCTCCCGGAAGTGGAGTTTGTCGAGAAGCCGAAGAGCCTGTATTTCCAGACGGACGTGGGGCGGCAGGTATCCTGCATCGATGCGGTGCAGGAGGCTCCTTATGGTCTGACCGGTCAGGGTGTGCTGGTCGGCATTGTGGACAGCGGGATCGATCTGACCAATCCGGATTTCCGGAATGAAGACGGGACGACGCGGGTCGCGGCGCTGTGGGACCAGGCGGACCGGATAATGCCCGGGGAAGCAGGCGGTCCGCCCGCCGGATATGCCTCAGGGCGGGAATATACAGATGAAGAAATCAATGAGTCGCTGCGCTCAACGCCGGCCGCCCCGCCCCTGAGCGCGGACAGCAGCGGGCACGGGACTGCCGTGGCCGGGATCGCAGCGGGAAACGGTCGGGGAAGCGAAGGGCGCAGATACCGGGGCGCGGCGCCGGAGGCGGGGCTGGTCATTGTGAAGATGAAAAGCCCGCAGCCGGGCGGTTTTCCCAGGACGACGGAGCTTATGACCGGCGTGGACTACCTGATCCGGAAGGCGCAGGAAATGCGCATGCCGGTCGCGGTTAATATCAGTTTCGGCAATACGTACGGGCCTCATGACGGCTCTTCGCTGGTGGAGCAGTATCTGAACGATGTGGCCGCCATCTGGAAAAATGTGATCTGCATCGGGACCGGCAACGAGGGAACGGCGGCAGGGCATGCGGCGGGGATCGTAAGCGATGAAGAGGAGACAGTTCAGGAACTGGCGGTGCAGGAGCGGGAGCAGCCCTTCGGCCTGCAGATCTGGAAATCCTATACCGATGAGATGGATATTTCCATTATAAATCCGACGGGGGAACAGGCCGGCCCGTTCCGGGAAAAGACCGGCGCTCAGCGTTATCTGACCGGTTCGACCGAACTGCTGGTCTATTATGGAGAGCCAAAGCCGTACAGTGTGCGGCAGGAAATATTTATCGCTTTTATTCCGATGCGGGATTATGTGGACAGTGGCGTCTGGCGGATCGTGCTCACGCCCCGACGGATCGTGGCCGGCACATACCAGATGTGGCTTCCGGCGCAGGCGGTGCTGAATGTGGGGACAGAGTTTCTGACGCCGGACAGCATGTCCACCCTGACAGTTCCGTCTACAGCTGCTCAGGCGGTAACCGTGGCGGCTTACGACGGGCGGACCTTTTCCTACGCGGATTTTTCCGGACGCGGACCTTCCGCCGTATATGAGAGCGCCGGCGTGCCGAAGCCGGATGTGGCGGCTCCGGGCGTGGATGTAAATGCCCCTGTTCCGGGCGGCGGATACCGGGCCTTTTCCGGCACTTCATTTGCCGCGCCGTTTGTGACCGGAAGCGCGGCGCTTTTGATGGAGTGGGGGATCGTGCAGGGCAATGATCCCTACCTGTACGGGGAGAAGGTGAAGGCGTATCTCAGGCGAGGCGCCCGGCAGCTTCCGGGATACCGGAAGTGGCCCAATGCGCAGCTCGGGTACGGGGCGCTGTGCGTGCGGGACAGCCTGCCGATCTGATCAGGAATATTCTGAACCTTGCGCCTCCTTTTCGGACGTAGTAAAATGTAACTACATCTGGAAGG
>CALWKB010000158.1 GCA_944381125.1 uncultured Mediterraneibacter sp.
GGCCGCCGACCTTTTCAATATATTCCGGTTCGAGCCGGTCATCGCCGTCCAGCACCAGTACCATCGGCGCCACTGTTCTTCGGATCCCGGCATTTCTCGCCGCTGAAACGCCGCTGTTTGGCTGCCGCACCACTTCGATCAGAACCGGTGCATGCTGATCTGCTTCTATTTCTTTTAGGATTTCAACGGATTGCGCATCCGTCGAACCGTCATCCACGATCAGGATCCGGGCCGGCTTTACCGTCTGGCTGTACAGGGACTGCACCGCTTCCAGGATCATTGTACCCTGATTATAACTGGTGATCACCGCTTCTATATCTGCGGCAGATGTAGTTTTTCTTTCTTCATCTGTTACATTTCTCATACTTTTCTCTCCTGATCTTTCAAATATACGATAAGTGGTTCCAGATACCTCTTATCTGTCCGGCCGCATCTCTGTCCCGCTGCACATATCAGCACTTTCATCCACGGCTCTGCTCCTTTCAGGGAAGCGATCAATATAGCTGATCCAGTTGTCTGGATATACGGTATCTGACTGCAAATGCCGCAATCTCTACGCACAGGGCAAGTATAATGCACCATACCGGGACCCGGATTTCCAACTGTACCCGGCAAAAAACCGTAACCGCAAGAAATATTCCTGCAACAAGCTGGATGAACTCTATGATCCGTTTCTGCTTTTCCTCCAGTTCCTTCCTTCTTTTCACGATATCGGAATGGAATGGAAGTTGACTATTGGTAAATTCTTTCAGATCCTCTTCTGATATCAGCTCATCCAGACTGACATCCAGTTCCACCGCCAGTCTTTTCGCCATGATCAGATCCGGACATCTGCTGCCGTTCTCCCACCGGCATACCGTCTGCCTTGATACATACAGCTTATCCGCCAGCTGCTGTTGGGTCAGGGAGTGCTCCTCCCTCAGTCTTTTAATATTATCACCTAATGCCATATTACACAGCCTCCTTTTCTTTACTCCAACTATATATCTCTGCATTGCAGGTGAAAAGTTCCAGGCGCAGTTCTGCATGTTTCCATTCCGGTAACAGTTAAGGGCTCATTCACTGATGCGGTAATGCCCTGTAATATCATCCCTGCTCTCAAGGATATCTTCCTCGTAAGACTTCTGGAACGGATCATTGTGATGGATCACATAAGCCACTCCGTCGTCATTTCTCTTGTCAGAAACAATTCCGATATGATTCTCAAAGATCACGATATCCCCGCCCTGCCACTGACTGATATCATAAATATCCGTTGTGAGCGGTATCGCCGTATGGGCGAAATATACTTTCAGATTATTCACCCTCCGGAAGTCAATGTTAATATCCGGCTCCTCAATCTCATACTCTTCCGGATGTGCGTTGACATCCTCATTCACCAGCTCCATAAGGTCATATCCCGCGCTTCGCAATGCATTTGCCACAAGATCCGTACAGACTCCATACTGGTCGTCAGGATACCCTGTGGAATAATATTTGCTCTTATAGACCGGCTTTGTTTCAATATAGTCTCTCACCCCCTGCAGGATATCCGTCTGATCGTCAATCCCGTCACCGTCCTTGTCGACAGAGCTATGGAAGTCGGCTATTCCAAAGTCTTCATTCCCTTTTGCCTGAACCGGGGCGCTGCTTGTTCCAAGGAAATAATAACGACAGTTCCAGGCAACACAGCCGGCTGTAACTATTAGGATAAGAATAACTGCTGAAATAATGACTTTTTTCTTTGACACAGGGGATCATCTCCTTTTTTAGGGCGCTTATCATAATTGAACTGCCATAATATACTCTTCATCATTATCAGTCACAACATGGAAGCCGGCTTTTTGATACATATGCAAAGCATAGTTAGCTTTCTGTACAGACAGGGATACCGCCGGATATCCTTTCATCTTCATATATAACAGCATTTCTTTCAGCAATGCTGTTCCGATTCCCGAGTTTCTATATCTATTATGTACGGATATTGCAAGGGACGGTATTTCATCATTAATATGTCCATAGTCATCCATGATTCGTGCCCACACAACTCCTGCGATATCACCATCCACTATAGCGGCCAGGGCATGATCGTGCCGGGAGTTTCCAAATCTGCGGATATACACCTGTAATTCAGGAGAATCTATAATCGCTCTGTCCGGAGGTGCAGCTCCTTCCGGAACATAAACAGCCTCATACAAAAAATCTTTCAGCTGAGGATATTCTTCTTTCCGCATTTCTCGAATCGTATAATCCATATTTATCTTTATAATCTCCTTCTTACAGATTGATCACTTACAGCTCCATCGCATCAATATCTGTTTTTTGCATTCTCCTTATCATAGCCTTGCTCCTTATGCTGCTTTTATCATCACTTGTCAGGACAGGTCAGGCAGTACTGTCAGCGGCAGATT
Source organism: uncultured Mediterraneibacter sp. (assembly GCA_944381125.1). Taxonomy (GTDB): domain Bacteria; phylum Bacillota; class Clostridia; order Lachnospirales; family Lachnospiraceae; genus Mediterraneibacter. Next base: position 2,391 of record CALWKB010000158.1, read on the forward strand.
ATTTTTGAAACAATAAAACCGCCGAGTGCAGGAATGCCGTCAGCTCGTCAAGATCAAATACTTTCAATTCATCTGCCGCACATTCCGGTACCCTGCGGTATCGCTCCAGCTCTTCAAAGATGCGGTATATGCCGGGATAATCAGCTTCCTCAATCCCCGGATCTTTCCCCGGCTTCAGTTCGGCCGGAAGCTCATACTCCCTGATGAGGCGGGTATTCATCCTTGTGTAATCTCCGTAATAGTACTCTTCCGAGAGATATCGTTCCGGGGAAATACGCTCTCCGCTTTTTTTCAGCAGGACCTCCGTGATCTCACTCCTGATCCCCGTCTCTCTTCTGCTTTCATTATAAAATGTCACTGCCCCGGGAATGTAATCCCGAAAGAAACATCTGTCAATATAAAGGTGAAACAGATAGCCCCGGTACACAGCCCCATCTGCCCTGTCCAACCTGTCCGCATACTTCCTGACAAACCGATCGGGATGGGGCCATTCCATCATACA
>CALWKB010000159.1 GCA_944381125.1 uncultured Mediterraneibacter sp.
AGATCAGCACCGCACTCCACAGTGCTATGTTTGTATGATCTCCCGTATCTACGGAATCAGCCGCTGTCTGTCCGACAGAATTCTGACCGCCGCTGCCGCCGGATTCTCCGGTCTCATTCTCTCCCGGGCGGACTTCAGCGCCGGTTCCGCTGCCTTCTCCCGACGGTTCGGAAGGATTCTCGGAAGGATCATCTTCTGCCGGAGGCGCAGCCGGGCCATCCGGTTCCTCTTCCGAAGGAGCAGACGGATCATCCGGATTTTCCGGCTCTCCCGGGTTTTCCGGGGCTTCCGGCTCCTCTGTCACGATATCTCCCACGTATGCTTCGCTGACCGCCTGAGATGCCTCTGCGGGATTCCATCCGGGATCCGCCAGCAGCATTTCCGCCGCGGCCGGCGAAATCTGTCTTCTGTCGGCATTGACCGCATATCCCGGACCATAGGAGCCACATTCATAGAATCTGGCTTCTGTATGCAGGTTGCCGCTCATATCCGCATACGGCTCATCTTTATCTATGGCGCTGCCCATATAACAGTCAATCCAGTAAATGCACGCATCCGGCCCCCACGGCCTTGCCAGCCGATATGTGCCGTCCACACATCCCTCTTCCGACGTGATTACACAGTTATTAAAAATCAATCCATAAAGAGCGTCTGCCGCTGTTCTCGGCGCGCATACGTATCCGCCCTCCGGATGAGTCTCTTCATAGACAAATACAATCTCGCAGTCTTCAAACAGCGCTCTTGCGTCGTCGCCGGAATAGATAAAGTCAATCAGGCCTTCGATCCGGCAGTTGCTGTAATACTGATTTCCGGAATGCATATAAAGAGTATCCTGCACGCCTGAAACGGTCACATTCACAAAGGTTGCGCCGTCCGCGTCACACCGGAGCGCGTCTGCGGATTTGTTGCTCTTTCCGTCCGGTGAAGAATAAACATAATCATTGGCAAATGTAAGATTCTCCGCTGAAAATCCTGTCGCTCCGCTCATGATATAAGTCGCGCACCGTTTTGACATATCTCCCCCGGCCTCATATCCCGCGTCTTCCGGATACAGTTCAGCCGGATAGCAGTGGATGCGGACGCCGTCTCTGTCTTCACCGATCAGTGAAATGTAAGGCGCATTTACTACAAGGCGTTCCTCATAATCACCGGATTTGATATAGATAACCTGTCTTTCGGCATTGTCCGGAGAAACTGCGTCCACCGCCGCCTGAACCGTGCCGTAGGTGGGCAGGCCGTTTACCGGCATTCCGTCTTCTCCGGTGTAGGAAGCGTCCACAACCATATCATAATTTGTCAGATAAACAAATGTATAGACAAGGCGGGTCTCTTTCCCGTTTTCATCGGTAAAGATCAGTTCTGCGTTGTTTCTGCCTTCCGCTGCTGCCAGACTGAAACGGAAATTGCCGCCTGCATCTACCGCCTGCTCCGAAGCCGTGCCTCCGTTTACGGAAGCCCGGATTACGCCTGCGCGGTCAACTGTTCCAGCAAGAACTGCCGACTCCCGGAATATTGTCCCGTCCGGACGTTCGGAAACGGTAATCGCCGCCGCCTCGTCCTCATAGACATAATCCCCTGTGTGTCCCGCAGACGCCATAGCCCATACGGTCTGAGACGGATTGCTGGAATTAACCGGCCGGCCGTCCAAATACTCCCAGGCAATGACATAATAGTAATAGGGCACTTCCGGCGCTGTTTCTGTATCTGTATAAACTGTACCGGCCGCTGTTTCCGTACTGTAAATCAGCTTTGAGTTCTCCGGACCTTCATCGGAAGAATATCTGTACACTTCATAAGCAGTTGCTCCTTCCGATTCTGTCCATGAAAGCTCTATGGAATTCTCTCCTGCGGTCAGGCTGAGCGCAGGCGTCGGAAGCGCCGGAAGGAAATCTACAATCTCTGAAAGCTTCTCGCAGTACGTTACTTCCCCTTCGCTTCCAAGCTTTCCTCCCACGCGGAACTGATACTGTCCCGCTTCATCCGTACGGTACACGTAGGATGTATTTACCGTCTCCGCGACGTCTTCCCACTCTCCGTTGTCTTTTCTGACCTGAAGGACATATCTTCCGTCCCCGTCAGCCAGCTCTGTGCTGTTCCATGTTACATTAACAGCATCTCTTGTATCCGCCACAGCCGCCTGTACAGATGATACAACCGGCTTTGTTCCGATAGGATTGTAGCAGTCGTTCTGATCATATAAAAGAGTGCCGTCGATGTCGTAATATTTCATATTTGTGACAGTAACCGACGCGTCGGCCAGAATGAATCCGAAGGAAATCTCCGTGTTCTCTCCGTTTTCAGCGAAAAGCGCGTCGCTGTCCGAGCTGACCATAACAAACTGCTGCCCTGTCTGCGGCACGGCTGTAATAACCAGTCCGTCCTCTGTTCTTTCCGCCGTGAAATGAACCGTACTTCCTTCCTCAATCGTCTCATTCATGCGGCCGGCGCCGATCTCTCCGGACGCATTTGAATAAATGCCTCTCAGATTTGTCGTGTTGCGCACTGCCGCCGTCTCGATATTTATTCCGTCAAACGCGCCGAAGAAAACTCCCTTCGAGGAAGAAGACCCGCAGGAATTTACTGTTACGTCCGCCTCCAGCCTGTTTCTGTCAGAGGTCAGATCAAAACCGTAATATCCCACATTCTCCGAAAGCGCGCCGCCTGTCGGCAGGCTGCCGCCCGTCTGTGTGAGCGTAAGCCTCTGTCCGGCAGCCGAAACTGTCATGCTGTCCGGCGTACCGAAATCCTTTATCTCCGGCATCGCGCTCTGCGGATTGACTTCCGTCTCTTCCATCTCATTTGTCACTTCCGCGGCATGAAGATATCCGGAGCCGCTTCCTTCATAGGTAAAAGTCAGGGTCGCCGCCTCCCCGGCATAAGTGAATACTTCTGTATCCCCGTCCGCCGCCGCTTTCGCGGAAACAGATTCCGGAGCGACCGCTCCGTTTCCGTCTGTCACCTCGGCATTCAGCAGGCTTCCGTCAGCGGTATACGCGCAGAGTTCAAATACAATTTCCGCGTTTCCCGCGACTTTTACGCTGATCTGATCGCCGTTTCCGATCATGACGCCGTGCGCGCCGTTGTAACGGATCCGGTTATTTCCCGTAAGAGTAACCAGGCCGTCCGGTGAGCCGACGGAAGCTCCTCCTGTAATAGAGTAATTTCCTGTATAAAGCTCAGACACGATGCTGCCGTCGCCAAAATCATATGTATACGTGCTTCCGTTCGCGTGCGGAATGCCTGACGCGCTGTTGTCTTTTACCTGCACGGTATAGGAATACGGCGATGTTTCCGCGTCATTATAGGTAAACACGGCAGTATTTCCCTCTGTCGTATAAGAAACATTTTCACTCACGTCTTTCAGGGTATCCTGCATAAGTGTTCCCTGGCCTCCGCCTGCCAGATCCGCCCATATAATAGCTGTCTCCGGCGTTGCCAGTTCCATCCGGCCGTCTCCGCCTTCCGCTGTTACCGTAAAATCATCGGAAGCGGACGCTCCCGGCATTACCGTAAACACCGTATCGTCAATCGTAAAATCAAATACTTTAGAAGCATCCCAGATCATGCGGTATGAAATATTGTTTTCAGCTTCATCTCCGTCTTCCGCGGCAGTCAGATCAATCGTGCTTCCTTCTGTCACTTCATAAATATCAGCGTTTTCAAACGCGACGGTATATTTGTGTCCCGTCGGAAGCGACACGCTGTACATGCCGCCGCTGATCACTGCCCCGGTTTCCGAGCCTGTCTCATCTGTAAACAGAAGAGTCTGCCCTTCCGCCGAATCTTCCGAACCGGATACCGCCGATACATTTCCGCTTACCACAGCAATGCGGGGCGGCGTAACCGTTTCCGCCGAAATATGGTGCAGATATCCGTTTCCGCTTACTTCAACAGTAATTACCGCTTCCGCGTCGGACGTATACTGAACAGAAGTGTCCGCTCCGTCCTCTGCTGCTCCGTTCAAAAGCAGGGATTCCTCCAGGACCTGCCCGTCTGCCTTAACCACAGCTGTCGAAGAGCCATAAGAACAAACGCCAAATGAAATGGTCGTCTGTCCGGCCGGCGCGGCAATGGTAAACACGGTATCATTTCCTATATCCGCTCCGTGTCCGCCGCTGTTGAGCGCCAGCGTTCCTTCCACGCTCAGCGATCCGTCCTGCCTGTCCGCATAGACAGGGGCATCCGCATCCTCAAAGTTCCATGTAACCTTACCGCCGTCAGTCTCCAGTACGCTTCCGGCTGCCCGCACCGTACTTAATCCCTGCGGGAATAAAGACAGTGCCAGAACCAGAGAAAGCAGACCTGCAAGAAACCGCAGCGGTTTTCTCTTCTGATTTCTTTTCAATAGTTCCATCTTTTAACTCCTTTGAACAATAAAAATCTCCTTCCTGCTGCCGGAGCTTTTCCCATTCAAATAATTATGAAGTAACTAAACCAAAGATGCCGATCGAATAAAAATTGCTTCTGACAGCAGAAAAAGAGCCAACCGATAATCAGTCAGCCCTTTTGATGTCTTTAATAGTCCAACGGAGATACTACCATATATTTCCAGGAGTTTCAATCTTTTTGTAAAAATTATGTTATTAACTTATGATAATGTCACCTTAGGATTCATTTGAGATAATGTCACTTTTTGATAGACTATAAAACTATGAAAGAAGGTAAAATTACATTGTCTCA
>CALWKB010000160.1 GCA_944381125.1 uncultured Mediterraneibacter sp.
ACTCCCGCCTGGTTCTGTGTCTTATCAATATCTTCCTGTGTTCTTACAGAATCCGCCACGCTGAGAACCGCCTCTTTCCGGTTCAGATCCATCCAGTTGTTTCCGTCATGACTGGAAGCAAAGAAGATCTGCTGCTGAGACGGGCCGCCGTCGCTCAGGAAATAAGCAAAGAGATAATCCGTTGTCTCACCCATATCATGGGCTTTCTTTACCGTCAGCACAATGTCTTTGGTTGTTGTCTGGCCGTTCACTTCAATGGTGGCGGTCATTGTAACCTTTGTATCCTCGGCCTGTCTTGTAACAACGCCGGCCGGCTTTCCGTCCTTCTCCGTGTCTGTTACAATGTCCGGATTACTGGATTTCCAGGTAATGGACGCCGTCTCGTTGGTCTCGTCAATCGCAAGCTCCGTCGGAAGCGTGATATTGCCTCTGACGTCGTCCGGATTTACAAGCTCCAGCTGTTTCTTCGCCGCGTCCAGATAATCATCCTCCGTCAGAACCTTTTCCACAACAACTGTGAATTCCTTTGTCTCTGTCACAGCGCCCATGGAAATTTCAGCCGTAAATGTCACGGTTGCATCCTCGCCTTCCGGCCTTGTTACCGTAACCGTATAGCCGTCCTCGCCGATCACCGCCGCACTGTTCTCTGATGCAGTCCAGGTGATATCGGAATGATTGCTGCCCGCAGACGGCAGAGTAAAGTCCGCTTTCACTGATTCCGGCAGAGTAAGCGCCGCTTTGTCCGCCTCTACCGCCGCTTTCGCGCTCTCTTCGTCTATCAGATCCTCATCGGTAAGCGCGCCGTCATAAATCGTAAAATTGTCGATCCATCCTTTGTAGCCCTCGCCGTTTACCCAGTTAGCGCGTCCGATGTAGAAAATGCCGGTGTCTCCAAGAATATCCGTCAGCTTGTTTACATTTGCCAGAGTGTCTCTCTTTATGCCGTTTACATAGAGCGTCGTATCGTTCTCTGTATATACGATATCAATATGCGCCCAGTCTGTTCCAACACTTTCTTCGATACAGTCTGACCTTCCGTTTTTATACCGTTCCAGCTTGATATTTCCACTGTTGTGGAATGTGCCGATATAGCGTTCTCCTCCCGAAAGCGGCTGTCTGCCATCAGTCGGGGCCGCATAGTATGCCCAGCTTGTCCCTGTCTGGTCCGGCTTCTCATCATAGGAAATCGTGATCTCCTCTTTTCCGGCCAGAAGGCTTCCGCCGTCCTCATCTGTCACGGACAGATAATTTGCCGCGTTTCCATTCAGATACAGAGCTTTTCCGTTCTCCGCGTCCATGCTGTCACGCAGCTCATAAGTTCCGTTGACTTTCGCCACCGCGCTTCCGCCTGCAAATCCCGTCTCCGCGTCGTCAAAGGTAAACTGCGCCAGCACCGCCGGATCACCGTCTCCCCCTGCCGCAGCGGCGGGGATGGCGGGGAGATAGGTCCCCACCATTGCCGTTGCGAGAAAAGCGGCCAGAACTCTGTTTCCAACTGCACTTTTCTTTTTCATTTTGCTTTTACATCCTCCTTTTCCTGTATATGACTGTTCCCGCACATAAACCGGACAGAACAATCAGCATAACCGGAAGCATGATATTCGTATAATCTCCTGTCTGCACTGCCGTCTGTGAATCACCCTGTCCCGGCTTAAGCTGTCCGCCGTTCTGAGAATCATCCGGTTTCTGCGTGTCACCCGGTTTTTCTGTGTCTCCCGGCTTCTGCGTATCACCCGGATCTTCTGTGTCTCCAGGTTTCTGCGTATCGTCCGGATCTTCTGTGTCTCCAGGTTTCTGCGTATCATCCGGATCTTCCGTATCTCCAGGCTCTTCCTTCTGCTCTACTTCAACAGTAAATGATGCCATATAATCCAGATACGTCACTGTAATCGTCTGTGTTCCTGTCTTCTGCGGATCATAGCCTGTTACAGTATATCCGTCCTCACCTTCCGAAAGCACCACTTCTCTGCCGTCACTGTACTGAGCGTGTACTTCAAGTCCTGTAAGATCAAGGTCTTCGCCCTGGACATATGTTGTCTTGTCCGGACCGCTTGTGATCACGATGCCTGTAAGTTCCGGTTCCGGCTGCGGCTCTTCCTTTTCTTCCACAGTAACCTGGAAGAACTTTGTGATGCCTCCGAAAGATACCATAACCGACTGCTCTCCGAGCTTCTGCGGGTCATAGCCGCTTACGGAATATCCGTCTTCGCCTTCCTGAAGCTCCACTACTGTGCCGTCGCTGTAATGCGCCTCTACTTTAAGGCCTGTGAGATCAAGGTCTTCACCCTGAATATATGTTGTCTTATCCGGGCCTTCTGCGATAACAAGATCATCCAGCACGGTCTGGGCGTCATCCTCGATTCTTACTACAGCTGTCACTGTACGGAACTTCGGATCAAGCTCTTCTTCTGCCGTCATGTTAAAGATCAGCGTACCGTCAGCGGCAACGTGAATACTCTTCACAACCGTATGGCGGCAGGGATCAAACAGCCCGCCTGCTCCCGACTGTCCCGTATGCGGATCCGGGTAAGGCCTTGCGTGATATACAAGAGCCAGGTTGCCATACTCATCCAGAACAACGGAATTGTGTCCGCCGCCCACATGGGCTCCGCCGCCGATCTCGCCCTCATATGTATCATAGGAGCTCAGAAGCGGATACGGAATATTGGTCCAGCTGTCCGGATCCATAAGGTCGCTGCCCCTGTCGGCCATCATAAGGCCAAGCGTATAATATTTGTCTACCGTAGCGGCCGAGTAGCTGATGTATACTTTATCGCCGTATTCAAACAGGTACGGGCCTTCTACTACGAGCTGGTCTGTCCCTTCCGGATTGGAAGCCGAGATACTTCCTTCATATATGCCGTATTCCCACGGCCATTCACCGGATTTGAGCACAACCCTCTCTCCTGTCGGCTGGGGAACCACGCCTTCGCCGCCCTGCGCTTTCACAATGGAAATCTGCGCGTTCTGCGGCATAATGTAGTAGCCCTGTCCGCTTTCGTCTTCATAGTAAGACACATCGAAAGAAGGTGAGTTCTGAAGAATAATCGGTTCGCCCCACTGTTCAGCGTCCAGCATGCCGCCGGCCTGCATCTGCTCATCTGTTCCCTCATACGGGATCAGAATGGAGTAGGAGCACCAGTTTGCGTTATTCCAGTTTGTATTTTCCTGGATTCCCGTGCTTCCGAAGTCATGGGCTCCGACCAGACAGTACCAGGTGCCGTTGATCTTATGGAACTCCGGCGCCCAGAAGAATCCGCCCCATCTGTCGCCCACATTGGACTCCAGAATGTAATGCTCTTCTGCGGTTTTCAGCCCCTCTATCGTCTCCGCGCGCCGGATGTCCAGCTTGCGGTATGACTGTGAGCAGTTCGGCGCGGTCATATTCTCTTCATAGTAAGAACCTGTGGAGTAGTAATGTCCGTCGTCTTCATTATAGAAGATATGCGGATCCGCCCTCTCTTCGATAAACGGATAAGCATACGCGTCCTGCTGCACCTCTCCGGAGATTTCATAGGTTCCCGCTTCTCCTGACTCGATCTGTTTCAGGTCGTCCTCGTCCCAGATCACGCCAAGGTTCTTGGTGCTTCCGTCGCTGTATGACGCCGTCACCGTCTCGGGAAGACTGATCTCTTCTCCTGTCTTTGCCGTAATTTCCACACCGCTTACATTTGTATTGTACACAGTGCCGTATTTCTGAATCAGAGCAGAATATTCCGCCGAACTTGCCTCGAATACAGACGTCTGCGAAGAAACCGCGTTGTCCGGAATCACTCCCGTAACCTCTGCTTTTGCATACGCGCATTCCGCCGTCTCTGTCGGAACAGTTCCACTGTTCAGATTGTCCAGCAGGCTTACATAGGATGTGCCCTCTCCGTCCTGCCAGAAGACTTTGTAGGTTTCTGCCATCTCGTCATAAACAACGGACGGGTTCTGCACCTTTGTACCTTCATCCGCAAGCGCAAGGAAACGCTCGGATGTAAACAGCAGGTCATCGTCTGTATCCCATACATAGATTCCGTTTCTGTTATTATTTCCGGACGCCGCCGCTGCCAGGCTTCCGTCCGCCTTGCGGAACAGAACCGGCGAGCCCATTTGGTTGTCCGGGCTGGATGCCTGATTGCCTGACCATTTAACATATACGACTGCTTTTCCTTTATTTAATTCGGTATAGGAGTCGTCCCCATCTTTTTTCGCCGCAAGGAACAGCGCGTCGGAGCGTCTGCTGTCGTCTGCCGCAAGCAGATCGCCTGTATTCTCATACAGATTGCCGCCTTCGATCACATAGCTGATGATCTGGCCGCCTCCTGACATAACCGTCACTTCGCGCTCAACGATAACATCGCCGATGGCAGCTGTGAGAACCGCTTTCGTATCCTCTTCCGGACGGGTTATCGTTCCGTCCTCAGCCACAAGGCCTTCCACGCTGCAGGACCAGGTGATTGTCTGGCCGTCCACTTCTGCCTGAAGGTTCTCTGATACATATCTCGGTATCAGAAGCTGTGTCCGGTATACCCCTGCCTGTGCTTCTTCTTTCGACGGAACAATAACGTCATAGCTGCACTCTTCTGAATAGGAGCCGCAGGTGATTACCGCGGTCAGAGTAACTGTCTGTTTCTCGTCTCCGTACAGCACCGTTCCGTCGGTTTTAATTACATCTTCATCGCTGGACGTCCATACAACCTCACACTCGTCAGTGCTCTGAACCAGTTCCAGATCACTGTAAACGGTCTTTCCGTCCTGAAGCGTAATTCCGGTTTTCACTTCCTTGACATTCTGGATTTCAAGCGCCTTGCGGTACAGCTGTCCCGCCTGGGCCTCGTCCATGCACTTTCCGTAAACTCTTACATCGCGGAAAGAGCCTGCGAAAGTATCGTCCGGATAAGTGGAAGCGCCGATATAGGCCGTCAGATTCTTTCCGAAATCAGAAATCGTCTGGTTGTTTATTTCATCGCTTCCTACCAGTTTTCCGTCCAGATAACCGGTAATCGTATCCTCATCAATGGTGATCGTATAATACATCCACTCATTCATCCGGTCGGATGTTACCACACTGTTGTTGTTCGAGTTGTTCACTCCAACTTCCTGCGTCCACGGATTTGCCGTGCTGCCGTCCGGCGGGTCTGTCAGGACCGCTTTGTAGTAGCCGTCCGGGTTGCTCGGATTAAGAAGGAAATAATATTCCGGAGACGTTCCGATCATGCTCTGGCTGTTGATGGAGAACGCTGCCGTATTGATCTTAGTATTATTGTTATTAATCCACATGGAAATCGTCAGTTCATTTTCCCCGTCAAATATTCCGGTCGGAAGCTGTACGTAATTCTGATTGGACTTTGCTCCTCCGGAAAGCACCAGAGACTCTTTATCAAAGGAAGCGTCCCCTTTCACCTGTGCGTCGTATCCGTTGCCGGAGGAATCCTTCGCGTCATTCTCCAGTTTGTAACGCGCGATCAGTCCGTCGGCATCATCGAATTCCACGCTGCCGGTTACCTTTACCGTAGCCGTTACTGTGCGGTACTCTTCTTTGAGTTCCTGGTCAATGGTCATATCCAGAACCGGGCTTCCGTCCGGCGCCCAGTGCACTCTTCTTACCGTCGCGCTTCTCGTGCCGCCATTGGGACGCATATGATAGACGAAAATGTCTCTGCCGTCCTCATCCTTGCTGAAGCAGCTGTGTCCCGGCCCCAGTTCTCCCGGCACGCTCTCAGATGAGAGGATCGGGTATCCGGTCTCTTTCCAGCTTGCCGCGTCCAGAAGATCAGCGTCTTCATCTGCGGTCAGCAGTCCGACCACATACAGGTTACCGGTAGCCGCGCCGGAAAATGTCATATAGATCTTTCCGTCATTCTGGATCACAAAAGGTCCTTCATCTACCGTCGTATCTACTCTGTCCCAGCCGTACTGGTTGCGCAGGATGCACACCGGATCGCTGGTCAGCTGATACGGATTGGACGGATCAATAGTCGCGATCCACAGGTCGGAAGTACCGTTTCCTCCGGTAATCTGTCTCTGTGCCCAGCACAGATAATGTGTATCTCCCACCTGGAAATACGTCATATCAAGAGTAATCCCCTTGTCGTACAGAGCCGATCCGTCTTTTCTTGTCACCGGCTTCGGGTCTTCCCAGTCCGCTCTGACGGTAGGATCCCCGCCTTCTTTCAGCTCCATGAGCTGGCTCTGTACCTGATCCCAGGAGCCTCCCTTCGCGTACAGAATATATAATTTCCCGCCGATCTCATGCAGCTCCGGCGCCCAGTTCGGCGTCCTTGTATTCGGGAAAAGTTCATGGTCCGCAGCGCTGAACAGTCCTAACGGCGTATCCGCTTCGCGGATGCACATCTGCGACTGGTTCTGAGTTTCTCCTGTAGCGATAAAGTAATACTTTCCGTTGTATTTATAAATATTCGGGTCCGCCCTTCCGTTCAGAACCGGATACTCGGTCAGCTTTGCCTGTCCTGTAATTGTGTATGTTCCTTCATTATAAAAGTCCACATCGCTGAAATCCCATGTGATCGGGATATCATCTGTTGTCCCGTCATTATACTCTGCCGTAATAACCGCGTCTTTTGTATCCTCTGCGGTCAGCGTTTCTCCCGCATTCACTTCGAAAGAATAGGTTTTCTCTTCTACTCCGGTATTCTCAAGACTTCCGAGCTTTATTCTCAGACCGTCAGCCTCTTCTTTTGTAACCGGAATTACATTGCATGGAACCGCGTTCTCAATATCAGCGGCCGGAGCGCTTTCTGTCCTTATACCGCCGGCGGACGGCTGGCTGATTGTCTCAAAATCAGAAGTCGTATTCTGAAAGACCTGTCCGCTTCCGTCTTCCCAGGTGATCACGTATTCTTTCCCGTTGTACTCGCACTGAGGATTTTTAACAGTGCCTTCCGCGTGAAGGTCAAGGAAATGTTCCCCGCTGAAGTCCTTCAGATTCTCCGTTGTCAGGAAAAGAACTTTTCCGTCGTCGCGTACCGCGATCACTCCGATTTTGCCGTCTCCCATACGGAAAAGATACGGCGTGGAAAGAGTTCTCGTTGTTCCCGCGTTCCACGCATCCAGATCCGCTTTTGCGAACAGAACGCCCGTATTATTATGAAGAGCTTCATATGTCTCACCGTCGCTGCTCAGCGCCAGATGCATGCTCTGCCCGAGAGCAGCCGATACATTGGAACGGGTGTAGCTCATCACATATTCCGCGCCCTTCTCCATTACAAGTACGGTAAGCTCTTTTTCAAATGTCTCCCCGCCATATGTAATCAAAGCCGTCACGGTTGTCACCGTACTTTTATCCGGCGCGCTGACGGTTCCGTCCTCCGCAATCAAGCCGTCCGTATTGTTCCACCTGACTGTAATGCCGCCTTCAAACTCTGTAGGCAGACTGTCCGTCACCGTGTAGGGCACCCGGACACGGTCTTTCACGACCTGCTCCAGATCAGACTTTGCCGCCACTGTCACCTCAAATGTCTTTGTGACTGT
>CALWKB010000161.1 GCA_944381125.1 uncultured Mediterraneibacter sp.
GAAACGTCCGGAGCAGCGCGGCTGATTCAGAAGATTACAGAAGGAGAGACACAGATATGAGTGGAAAATTTACAGGGGCGGGGGTAGGCCCGGGCGATCCGGAACTGATTACATGCAAAGCCCTCCGTGTAATCCGGGAGAGCAGTGTGATCGCGATACCTGTATCTGACCCGGAATTAGAGGAACCGGTCCGGGACGCCTGCCCGGAGAAAGGCCGGTACGGCAGATATCTGGAGGGCTGCGTGGCATACCAGACTGCCCGGAAGGCATGTCCTGAGACGGACCAGAAAGAGGTGCTGTTTCTCCCCATGCCTATGATCAAAGACGGGGAGCGGCTGAAAGCGGTCCATGACCTTGACGTGCGTCAGGTGGCGGAACTTCTGGATCAGAACCGGGATGTGGTTTTTCTCACCCTGGGCGATCCTTCTGTTTATTCTACCTGCATGTATGTACACAAGCGGCTGAAACGGATGGGGTATGATACGGCCCTTGTTCCGGGAGTGACTTCCTTCTGCGCAGCCGCCGCCCGGCTGGACTGTTCTCTGGCGGAGAACCGGGAAGAACTCCATATTCTTCCGGCGTCCTATGATATCGAGGAGGGACTGAAGCTTCCGGGAACGAAAGTGCTGATGAAGGCAGGAAGGAAGATGGGACAGGTAAAAGCTCTCCTCCGGGAAAAGGAGCTGGAAGCAAAGATGGTGGAAAACTGCGGCATGGAGGGGGAGCGGATTTTTCAGAACAGGGAAGAGATACCGGATCAGGCCGGGTACTACTCCCTTCTTGTCGTGAAGGAGCGGCCGGATAAGAGCGGAGAAAAGAAAAGGAGGAACAGACCATGATTACATTTGTCGGGGCAGGCCCGGGAGCGGCGGATCTGATTACTCTGCGGGGACAGCGGCTTCTGCAGGAGGCGGATGTGGTTGTCTATGCCGGATCTCTTGTGAATCCGGATCTGCTTTCTCTGTGCCGGGAGTCATGCAGAGTTTACAACAGCGCCGAAATGACGCTGGAAGAAGTGATGGCTGTAATGGAGAAGGGAGAAGATAAGGGGCTGCGGGTAGTCCGCCTTCATACAGGAGATCCCTGTCTGTACGGAGCCATAAAGGAACAGATGGACCGGTTGGATGAAAAAGGCATCGCCTATGAAGTGTGTCCGGGAGTCAGTTCATTCTGCGGGGCTGCCGCGGCCCTTGGCGCGGAGTATACGCTTCCCGGCGTGTCCCAGTCTGTGGTGATCACCCGCATGGCGGGAAGAACGCCGGTGCCTGAGAGGGAGTCCATCCGTAGTTTTGCGGCGCACCGGGCGACCATGGTGATCTTTTTAAGCGCCGGCATGCTTCCGGAGCTCTCGGAAGAGCTGATCAACGGCGGATATTCTCCAGAGACCCCTGCGGCGGTTGTGTACAAGGCCACCTGGCCGGAGGAGAAGGTGCTAAGGTGTACGGTGGAGACTCTGGCGGAAACAGCCCGGGAGGAAGGCGTCCGGAAGACTGCGCTGATTGTCGTGGGAGAAGTGCTGGAGGGGGAATATGACCGGTCAAAGCTTTATGATCCCTTCTTTACCACAGAATTCCGGCAGGGGAAAGAAATGAAACAGGAGCCGGCCGGGGTACGGACGGAAGAAGGAGGAACCGATGAATAAAATCTATGTAACAGGCCTGGGGCCGGGAGCGGAAGATCAGATGACCATCCGGGCCAGAAAAGTGCTGGAGCGCTGTCCGGTGATTATCGGCTATACCGTATACATTGACCTGATCCGCGATCTGTTTCCGGGAAAGATATTCCTGACGACTCCCATGCGCAGGGAAGCGGACCGCTGCCGGATGGCATTTGAAGAGGCGGAAAAAGGACAGGACGTGGCCCTCGTCTGCAGCGGGGACGCAGGCATTTACGGTATGGCCGGGCTGATCTGCGAGATCGGGAAAGAGTATCCGGAAACCGAAATAGAGATTGTCCCGGGACTGACTGCCGCGTCAGCCGGAGCAGCTCTTCTGGGCGCGCCGCTTATACATGACTTCGCGGTCATCAGTCTCAGCGATCTGCTGACACCCTGGGAGACTATTGAAAAGCGTCTCCGGGCTGCGGCCGCCGCGGATTTTGTGATCTGTCTTTATAATCCATCCAGTAAGAAGCGGGCGGACTATCTGAACCGGGCCTGCCGTATTTTACTGGAATACAGAGACGGAACAAATGTATGCGGAATTGCAAAAAATATCGGAAGAGAAGGGGAGTCTGTACAGATCCTGACTCTTAATCAGCTTAAAGACGCCCGCGCCGATATGTTTTCTACTGTGTTTATCGGAAACTCACAGACTGTGGAGCTGAACGGGCGGATGGTTACGCCCAGAGGATATAAAGATGTGTGAAAACAGAAACCAGGAGACAGAAAAACAGAAAATTTATCTTGTGGGAATCGGAATGGGCGCGGCGGCGTCCATGACCGGCCGGGCCGCAGCAGCGATTGAGCGCTGCGATTATCTGATCGGCGCCCGTCGGATGCTGGAGACCTTCCGGGAGACGAGAAGAATCCGGCAGAATCCGGAGAAACCGGGCAAATCCGGTACGGCCAAAGAACCGGAATACGCGGAGGCATATGTGGCGGAGGAGATCGTTTCTCTGATACAGGAACAGAAGAAGCGGCAGTGTATCGGCATCCTTTTTTCCGGGGATACGGGATTTTACAGCGGAGCCGGAAAACTGGCGCAGCGGCTGGCCGAATTCCCCGGTCTGTATGATGTGGAAGTGATCCCCGGGATCAGTTCGGTGAGTTATCTGGCGGCACGGCTTCAGACTGTCTGGGAGGACGCTTCCATAGTGAGCCTTCACGGGCGGGAGGAAAACTTTATTCAGACTGTTTCCCGCAGTTCCAGGACATTTCTTCTGCTGGGCGGAAAGGACGCCGGCAGCCGGATGCTTCAGAAACTGCTGGAATACGGGCTGGATGACGTGACTGTCCGGGCGGGCAGCAGTCTGTCTTATCCGGATGAAAAGATTATTTCCGGCAGACCTTCAGAACTGAGCGATAAGGATGTGGAAGGACTGTGTACGGCGCTGATCGAAAATCCGCGGCCGGATAAATGGGGAGAGCCCCATGTACGGGACGAAGTGTTTATCCGGGGAAAGGTTCCAATGACGAAAGAGGAAGTGCGCTCGGTCAGTCTGGCGCGTCTGAATCTGACCGGGGACGCGGTTGTCTACGACGTAGGAGCCGGGACCGGTTCCGTGTCTGTGGAAGCCGCCCGCTGCGGCGACCGGATCCGGGTGTACGCAGTGGAGAAGAATCCCCGGGCGCTTGAGCTGCTCTGGCAGAACCGGAGAAAGTTCCGGGCTGACGGCATCCGCATTATCGAAGGACAGGCGCCGGACGCACTGGATGATCTGGAAGAGCCCACCCATGTATTTATCGGCGGAAGCGGCGGCAGGCTGCAGGAAATCCTGAGAGCCGTTATCTGTAAAAATCCCCGGGTCCGTATTGTGATCAATGCCATTTCGCTGGAAACCATAAAAGAAGTGATGGATGCCGCAAAAGAGGGACTTCTGCCCCATATGGAGGTAACCCAGCTGTGCGTATCCCGGTCCGGAGAGCTGGCCGGATATCATATGATGACGGGAATGAACCCGGTGTATATCATTTCCGCGGGCGGGGAAGAGCCGGCGGCGGACTCTGATCCGGACCGGGACAGAATATAAGCCGGGTACGCCGGTATGAAAAGAGAGGATGTTCAGATGGAGAAGCAGACGGAAGTGGTTCGGAATGACGCGGCGAAGGGATGCTCTGCCGGGAGGAACAAAGGCATTCCGGGCATTCTTCTGGCAGCGCCTGCCAGCGGAAGCGGAAAAACAGCGGTTTCCTGCGCTCTTATGGAGGTTTTTCAAAGAAAAGGACTTGCAGTGAAGGCGTGCAAATGCGGTCCGGACTATATTGATCCCATGTTTCACCGGGAAGTGCTGGGTGTGGATTCAGAAAATCTGGATCTGTTTTTCACGGACGAAGATACCCTTGAGAAAATATATGTCCGCCACGGGGGAGGGGCGGATCTTGTGATCACGGAAGGGGTGATGGGATATTACGACGGCATGTCGCTGGATTCGGCGAAGGCCAGTTCCTATCATGTGGCCCGGACGCTGAAACTTCCGGTGATCCTTGTTGTCTCCGGCAGGGGAGCTGCGCTCAGTCTCGCCGCAGTGATAAAAGGCATGGCGGAGTACAGAAGGGACAGCGGAATACAGGGAATTCTGTTAAATCAGATCTCGGCGGGACTTTATCCGCGGCTGAAAGAGATGCTGGAGCAGGAGCTGAAAAGCATGGGGCATCCCATCCCCGTGCTCGGATATATTCCCAGGGATCCGGCTTTCTGTTTTGAAAGCCGGCATCTGGGACTTGTGACCCCGGAAGAGACAGAGGGGTTAAAAGAGCAGATCAGAAAAGCAGGAGATATTCTGTCGGAGACAGTGGATCTGGAACAGATTGTGCGGATTGCCGAAAGGGCGGCGAGAGAGCGGACAGACAGATGCGGCGGCCGGGACAGAGCGGACAGCGGAAAGCGTTCGGGCGGCGGCACCCGCATTGCTGTGGCAAGGGACCAGGCTTTCTGCTTTTACTATAAAGACAATCTGGAACTTCTGGAAGAACTGGGGTGCAGTCTTATATTTTTCAGTCCTCTTTCAGACAGACGGCTTCCCGAAGCGGACGGCTTCATCCTGGGCGGCGGTTATCCCGAACTGTATGCCGGGAACCTGTCTTCCAACCGCGGCATGAGGGATTCTATCCGCCGGGCCACAGAGAAGGGCGTTCCCTGTCTGGCCGAGTGCGGAGGGTTTATGTATCTGCACGAAACCCTTCAGGATGGAAACGGCAGAGAATGGCCTATGGCAGGGGTTATCAGAGGAAAAGCCTTCCCCACAGGCCGGCTGTCCCGGTTCGGCTACGTGGAGATCGGACAGAATCATAACGGGAAAACGGACACAACGGCGGACAGCTGGCTGGCGCCGGGAGAAAAAATCCGGGGACACGAGTTTCACTACTGGGACAGTACAGACAACGGAAGCAGCTGCACCGCTGCCAGGCCGGACGGAAAACGAAGCTGGAACTGTATTCACGCAGAAAAAAATCTGTTCGCGGGATTCCCTCATCTGTATCTGCCTTCATGCCGGAAATTCGCAGAGAGATTTGTGCGGAAATGCAGGAATTATCAGAAAACCTCAGGCAAAGGGGAAGTCTCCCTTTCGCTGTAACAGTCACATGATTTAAGGGAAAAGGGTACGTTCCCTCTGGGAGAAGAATATGGAATTGCAGAAACAATTGAAAAAAATAAGCCCGGCGGACGCGGATTATATGGAAAGGGCAAAGGAGAGATGGCGGTCGGTGGCCAAGCCGCTCCACAGTCTTGGAAAGCTGGAAGACGCGGTGATCCGGATGGCCGGCGTGAAGAGAAGGGTGGATTTTGGCCTTGATAAGAAAGCCCTTGTGATCATGTGCGCGGATAACGGCGTGGTGGCCGAGGGAGTGACCCAGACAGGGCAGGAAGTTACGGCGATTGTCGCGGAGAACTTTACCCGGGGCGCCGCCAGTGTGTGTATAATGGCGCAGGTGGCGGGAGCGGATCTGTTTCCCGTGGATATCGGCGTGGCGTCGGATGTGCCCGGCCTGACCAGGCCGGAGTACAAGATCGCCCGGGGCACGGACAACATGGCCCGGGGCCCTGCCATGACAAGGGAGCAGGCGGAACAGGCGGTTCTTACAGGTATCCGCATTGTGGAAAAGCTGGCGGATGAGGGATATGACCTGATTGCCACCGGAGAAATGGGAATCGGAAATACCACTTCCAGCAGCGCCGTGGCGTCGGTGCTTCTTGGCTGCGACCCGGAAACGGTGACGGGACGGGGAGCCGGTCTGAGCACGGAGGGGCTTGCAAGGAAAATTCAGGTGATCCGGCAGGCCGTAAGGGTGAACCGTCCGGATCCGGAGAATCCCCTGGATGTGCTGGCAAAAGTCGGCGGCCTGGACATCGCAGGCCTGACAGGAGTATTCTTAGGCGGAGCCGTCTGCCGGATTCCCGTGGTGATAGACGGTTTTATCTCGTCTGCTGCGGCTCTCTGCGCGGCACGTCTGGCGCCGGATGCGACGGATTATATGCTGCCGTCCCACCGTTCGGGGGAACCTGCCGGAGGGCTGGTGCTGGAGGCGCTGGGACTTTCGCCCTTTCTTGAGTGCGGCATGTCTCTGGGGGAAGGAAGCGGAGCTGTGGCGGTGCTTCCTCTTCTGGAAATGGGACTGGAAGTGTACCGGAAGATGAGCACTTTTGATGAGATCCATGTAAAGCAATATGAGGAGTTGAAGTAAATGCATCTGGTAAAATCACTGGCAGTAGCCCTGTCCATGTACTCGAAGATCCCGGTTCCGGCGGTGGAGTGGAAGGAAGAAAATATGAAGTATGCGATGTGTTTTTTCCCGGTCGTCGGTGTGGTTGTGGGGGCTCTGCAGTATCTGGTCGCGGCGGCGCTTTCTGGATTAACAGGCTGCGGAGATATTCTTTTTTCCGCCGTGATGACATTGATTCCCGTTCTTGTGACCGGAGGGATTCATCTGGACGGGTTTGCCGACACCGCGGACGCCCTTGCCTCCTGGGGAAGTAAGGAGAAAAAGCTGGAGATTCTGAAAGATCCACACACCGGCGCCTTTGCCGTGATCGGACTGTGCTGCTGGTTTCTCCTTACATTTGCTCTGTGGAGCGAAGTGCCGGACAGCAAAAACAGCAGGAGCATTCTGGCTGCTGCCTGCATGTATGTGCTGTCCAGGGCGCTCAGCGGGATTTCTGTGGTGACTTTTCCGGCGGCGAAAAACAGCGGACTTCTCCGGACATTTCAGGACAGCGCCCGCAAGAGAAGAGTCCGGATCGTACTCATTTTATGGGCGGTACTGGCCGGGGCTCTGATGTGCTTCCTGTGTCCGGTTCAGGGGGCTGTCATGCTGGCGGCCTCGGCCGTGATTTTTCTTTACTATTACCGTCTGTGTAAAAAGCAGTTCGGGGGGACGACAGGAGATCTGGCCGGGTATTTTCTTCAGCTCTGCGAACTGGGAATGCTGGCGGCTTTTGTCCTGGCAGGAGGTCTTTTGTGGAAGTGATTTTTATCCGGCATCTGCCCACGCCGGGAAATGAAAAGAAGCAGTATATCGGAAGGACGGACGAAGACTTGTCTTCCGGGGCTATAACGTTCTTTCATAAGAACAGAGAAATGTACCTGAAAAATCCGAAGGAAACAGACGGGGAATCCATCTCTTTTTATCCCCGGGCGGAGATGATCGTGGCAAGTCCCATGAAACGCTGTGTTCAGACGGCGGAGCTGATTTATCCGGGACAGAAGATTGCAGCGGAACCGGAACTTAAGGAGTGTGATTTCGGCAGATTTGAGGGAAAGTCATATGAGGAGCTTAAAGATGATCCGGTCTATATTGCCTGGCTTAAGAGCGGTGGAACTCTGGCTTTCCCGGAAGGAGAAGACCAGGAAACGTTCCGGAGACGCTGCGTTGAAGGGATCCGCAGATGGCTGCGGAAGGGCATTGAAGAAAAGAAAAAGAGCATGGCTTTTGTAGTGCACGGCGGAACGATTATGGCCGCTCTGCACAGACTGGCGGAAGGAGAGCATGATTTTTATGACTGGCAGACCGGAAACGGACGGGGATTTACTGCTCTGGCGGCGGAGGACGAGTGGCAGGCGGGCGTGGAGATTCTCCGCGAAATCAGAGAACTGCCGGTGCGGTAAACAAAGAAGAAAGGACAGAATCAGGAATGAGTAAAAACAAGGATAAAACCAATGTGATGCGTATACTGGATCAGAAGAAGATCACCTATATCAGCCACAATTATGAGAGCACCGGAGCCATCAGCGGCGTGGAAGTGGCTCAGGCGCTGAACCAGGATCCGGATATGGTGTTTAAGACGCTGGTTACCGTGGGAAAATCAAAAGCAAACTATGTATTTGTCGTCCCGGTGAAAAAGGAGCTGGACCTGAAAAAAGCGGCCCGCGCCGTAGGAGAGAAGAGTATCGAGATGATTAAGTCCAGAGAACTGCTTCCGCTGACCGGGTATATTCATGGAGGATGTTCCCCTATCGGCATGAAAAAGCAGTTTGTGACAACGATAGACCAGTCCGCCGCAGACTGTGAGCGGATCATGTTCAGCGGAGGGAAAATCGGGTACCAGGTGGAAATGAGCCTCTCTGATCTGGAGAAAGTAATTCCTTTTCAGCTGGCGGATATTGCAGAATAGATGAGATAAAATGAGAAAGGCAGGTGAGAAGATATGCTCCGATATACGGGAAAACGGATTGTGACAGGGATTCTGTCCCTTTTTGTACTGGCTACGGCCACCTTCTTTCTCATTCATTTTATGCCGGGCAGCCCGTTCCAGAGCGGAGCGGTTTCCCCTCAGGTGGTAGACGCCCTCGAGAAGGAGTACGGGCTGAGTGAACCGCTGATTTCCCAGTATTTTTCCTACATGGGAAATCTGCTGCGGGGAGATCCGGGCATTTCCTACACGGAGCCGGGAACCGGCGTGGCGGAAATTATCGGGCGGACCTGGCCGCTGACCGCGTCGCTTGGAATCACTGCGCTTCTGACGGCGGTAATTACGGGAACCGCGCTGGGAATCCTCCGGGCGGTGACAAAGTACAGAGCGGTAAAAAGCGTGATTTCCACAGGAGAAATGCTGGCGGCAGGCATTCCCGGATTTGCGGCGGCCTTTCTTCTCCTGTATGTATTCAGCATGAAACTGAAGGTGCTTCCGGTATCCGGACTTCTGACGCCGGCCCACTATGTGCTCCCAGCTGTGACACTGGCTCTGTATCCGGCCGCGGTGATCTGCCGGCTGACCGGGAATTCCCTGGAGGCGGAGCTTCGGAAAGAGTATGTGGTTTTTGCCCGGATGAAAGGGCTGAGCCGGGGGCGTACCGTATTTACCCACGCGTTGAAAAATGCATATCTTCCGGTACTGCGTTATCTGGGACCGGCTATGGCCTATCTGCTTACCGGGAGCTTCGCGGTGGAGAGTATTTTTAATATTCCCGGGCTGGGACGGGAATTTGTAAATTCCATCACAAACAGGGACTACACCCTGATACTGGGTCTGACCGTGTTTATGGGAACCGTGGTGATTCTGGCGAATCTGCTGACGGATCTTCTGTGCGCGTGGCTGGATCCCCGGACGCGGAGAGCCGTTTCCGGTGACGTCGGATAAAGGAGGCGGCAGTTTGAGAAATATTATGTTTCGTTTCAGAGGCGGAAGAGCGAAAGCGGCTCCGCAGAAACAGGAAAAAAGCGAATACAGAAAAGCCGGGAGAAAGCTCCTTGTGTACGGAATCATTCTGGGCATATGGGCGCTTCTTGCGGTGCTGGTGCCTCTTTTCTGGCCCTTTTCCTATTCGGAGCAGAATGCGGATATCCGGAACCAGGCTATTTCCCTGACCCACTGGTTCGGAACGGACCGGTTCGGACGGGATCTTTTTGCCCGGGTATGGTACGGCGCCGGAATCAGTTTGCTGGTGGGCATATCCAGCGCTCTGATCAACGGAATGGCGGGAATTCTTGCCGGAGCGTTTTCCGGATGGCTGGGAGGTATTGCGGATATGGCGCTGATGCGGATCGGTGATGTAATTTCTTCCATACCGTCCATGATCTACGTCATCCTGATTATGCTGGCTGCAGGTTCAGGTCCGGGAAGTATTATCCTGGGATTGTGCGTGGCCGGCTGGGTCGATATGGCGCGGATTGTCCGGGGCGAGATTCTGCGGCTGAAGGAGACGGATTTTGCCTGCGCGGCGAAAATGGAAGGGCTGTCATCCATGCGTATTCTGTTCCGTCATCTGCTTCCCAATGCGGCAGGGCCGATTGTGGTCAATCTGATTTTCCTTATCCCGCAGGCGATTTTTACGGAATCTTTTCTCAGCTTCCTGGGAGTGGGAATCGCGGCTCCGGCGGCAAGCCTTGGAACCATTATCCAGGAGGCAAGAAGTCAGATGGCGCTCTGTCCCTGGCAGATGGCCTGCTCCCTCGCGGTGCTCTGCGTTATGCTTCTGTGCCTGAATGCCGCCGGATCCGTGCTGGAAGACCGGATCGGAAGCGCCGGGGAAGACCGGACGCTGTACCGGCTGGATAATATTATTGCTGATAAAAGCCGGCCGGAATGACAACGGAAGGAAGAGAAAGAAAATGAAAGTGCTGGATGTACAGAATCTGAACGTACAATATCATACGGAAAAAGGAAATTTTGACGCTGTCAGCAGCCTTTCTCTTTCGATGGAAGAAGGAGAGATCACCGGGCTGGTCGGCCGGTCTGGCTGCGGGAAAAGTACGGCGGCGCGGGCGGTTATGGGGATTTTTGCGGAAAATGCGGAGGTAGAATATGAAAATCTGTCCCTGGACGGCGGAATTCCCATACCGGGACATAATATCGCCATGATTTTTCAGGATTCCCAGAACTGTCTCAATCCTTCTGTAAAAATCGGGAAGCAGATCGCCGAGACAGTAAAAAACCGGAGAAAATGCACCCGGAAAGAGGCGGACAAAAGGGCTCTGGAACTTCTGGAACTGGTGGGAATCCGCAATCCGCAGCTTCGGATGAAGCAGTATCCTTTTGAACTGTCCGGCGGCATGCGGCAGAGAGTGGTGATCGCCATAGCCCTTGCCTGTGATCCGCGGCTGATCATTGCGGACGAGCCGACCACCGCCCTGGACGGGGCTGTGCAGGCGCAGATCCTCGGACTGCTGCGGAAAGTGGTCCGGGAAACGAAAACAGCGCTTCTTCTGGTCAGCCATGATCTGGGCGTGATCGCCTCTCTGTGCAGCCGGGTGTATGTGATGGAGAAAGGGAAGGTTGTGGAGTCCGGCACAGCGGAGGAGATCTTCTACTCACCGGAGCGGGAATATACAAAACAGCTGATTAAAAATGCCGGGAAAATGCATTTCCGCGCAGAACAGGAAAAGAGGGAAATTCTGATTCGGGCGGAGCGCCTGACGAAAGAATATCATACAAAAGAAGGCATCCGGGATCTGTCTTTTGAACTGTACAAAGGCGAAACATTTGCCCTGGCAGGCGAGAGCGGCAGCGGAAAGACGACCCTCGCCCGGATCTTAAGCGGAATTTTAAAACCCGACAGCGGAATCATAGACGACAGAAGCAAAAACAGGGCGCAGATGGTGTTTCAGGATCCTTACGGGGCTCTGAACCCGTGTCTTACGGTGGGACAGGCTCTTGAAGAAGCCGTCCGGAAAACCGTGCCGGATCCGCGGCTGCGCAGACAGAAAGCAGAGGACGCCCTGCGCCTTTCGGGTCTTAAGGAAACGGTGAAAAACCGGTATCCCCGGGAATTATCCGGCGGGGAACGGCAAAGAGCCGGCATTGCCCGGGCTCTGGTCTGCGATCCGGAACTTCTGATCTGTGACGAGGCCTTTTCCTCTCTGGACGCCTCCACCCGGGACGGACTGCTGGAGCTGTTTGG
>CALWKB010000162.1 GCA_944381125.1 uncultured Mediterraneibacter sp.
ATTGTTTGCCTTAAAAGGAGCGAAGTTCGGCGGTTCAGATAATGCGGGAAGCGAGATGGCGGCTGAAATAAACGGAGAATATGAACCCTGGTTTACTCCGGTTCTGGAAACCACGCTGGGAGGGGAACTGCCCGGCGAGGTGGAAAGTCTGATTTTCTGTGTACAGACCGGGATCGGCGTGGGCGTCATTGCATTTTTTATGGGCCGTTTTGTGGAACGGAAGAAGTGGATGAAAGAAGAAACGGATTATGATTGTAATTGATAAGCTGTGCTACTGCTCACGGCTCAGATATGTGAATGCGTCGGAGAAGTTTCTGTATACCGCGGCTACACTTGCAATCTGCGTCGCGGGGCGCTCTTTTGCGGCGGCGGCCGCTGCATTTGCGGTAAACGGCATACTGACGGTGAGGAAAGGGGGGATTCCCCTTTCCCGGTATATCAGACTTCTTATGATGCCGCTGGCTTTTCTGATTCCGGGAAGCGCGGCGGTGATCGTAAATGTTTCAAAGATGCCTCTGGACGCTTTTGCGTTTCCGGTCGGAGACTGGTATATTACCGGAAGCAGAGATTCGATAAGGGAAGGCGCGCTGCTGTGGGCGGTCGCGTTTTCGGCAGTCAGCTGTCTGTATTTTCTGTCGCTGAATACGACAATGACGGACATACTGGAAGTTTTAAGAAAACTGCATGTTCCGGCGCTGCTGATTGAGCTGATGATGCTGATCTACCGGTTTATCTTCGTACTTCTGGAGACCGCGTCCGCCATAGAGATTTCTCAGAAATCCCGGCTGGGAGACCGGAATTTCCGGACAAAGGCGCGGGCTTTCGGCAGTCTGGGGAGCTGTCTTTTTATCCGGGCTTTCCGAAGAGCGAACGCGCTGTATGACGCAATGGAGTCCAGATGCTATGACGGAACTATCCGGGTGCTTTCCGGGGAGCGGCCGGTGAAGAGAAAGGAAATATGTTATATAGCGGTATTTGAAATTATACTGCTGGCTGTTACAATAGGGAGTAGAGCAATATGAGCCATACAGAAGACTGGGTGATCGAGGCGGAAAACCTGTCTTATTCCTATGAGGGGAATGACAGAAAAGCGCTGGACGGGCTGAGCGTCCGGATCGGACGGGGAAGGAAAGTGGCCTTTATGGGAGGAAACGGTTCCGGAAAGTCTACTTTTTTCCTCTGTCTCAACGGAATTCTGCGGCCGGACGAGGGCAGAGTGCTGGTCGACGGAGAACCGGTTTCCTATACAAGAAAAGGCCTGCTGGATGTGAGAAAAAGGGTGGGAATCGTATTCCAGGAACCGGATAACCAGCTGTTTTCCGCCAGCGTTTTTCAGGAGATTTCCTTCGGGATTCTGAATCTGGGCGCGGACGAAGAGACGGCCCGCCGCGAAGTGGAGCGGGTGATCCGGGAACTTTATATTACGCCGTTCAAAGACCGTCCGGCCCATGCGTTAAGCGGAGGTCAGAAAAAGCAGGTGGCTATTGCCGATATACTGGTAATGCATCCTCAGGTGATGATTCTTGATGAACCGGCATCCGCCCTGGACGCGGTTCATACGAAGAAGGTGCATGAACTGGTAAACAGACTTACAGAGCAGGGAATTACGGTTCTCATGTCGCTTCACGATATTGACTACGCCTGGTCCTGGGCGGATGAGATTGTGCTGATGCACGAAGGAAAGGTAATCCGCCAGGGGACGCCGCGGGAAATATGCGAAGATGAAAATGTGCTGAAAAAAGCAGGTCTTGAGCGTCCCGCCGTCCTGCGGATTTATGAAAAACTTATAAATAAAGGAATGCTTTCCGGAAGTGAGATCCCAGGAAGCATGGATGAACTGGCAGAAATGCTTTCATAATAATTTTTCAACCGCGGCAGTCCGGCTTTGCGGACGGCGCAGGCCGGACTGCCGCTTTCAGACAGAGAAGGGAGTATGACAGTATGAAAAAAGGAATCCTGATCGTAAGTTTCGGCACAAGCCATCTTGATACACTGGAAAAGACGATTGCGGTGATTGAGCGCGAGGCGGCGGAAAGGTTTCCGCAGGCAGGCGTGTACCGGGCATTTACAAGTTCTGTTATTATCCGCAAACTGAAGCGGACCGCCGGTTTTGCGGCAGATACAGTCGGAGAGGCGCTGAAGCGCATGGCGGCGGACGGTGTGGAGGAAGTGATTGTCCAGCCGACTCATATCATTAACGGAATTGAAAATGACGCCATGATGGAAAGTCTGATGGAGCATATGGGACTGTTCCGGAAGATCCGCGCGGGGAAACCGCTTCTGAGCAGTGTGGATGATTATAAAAAATCGGTTCACGCGGTGATGGCGGAGACAGAGCTCGCTCAGGATGAGATGCTTGTGCTGATGGGCCACGGCACCGATCACCACGCCAACTCCGCGTATCCCACACTGGAATATACCTTCCATGCGCTGGGCTATACACAGGTCCTGGTGGGAACGGTGGAAAGTTTTCCCGAGTTCAGCAATGTCATGGCAAGACTGGAAATCTCCGGGAAGAAAAAGGCGGTGCTTATGCCGTTCCTTCTTGTGGCCGGGGATCATGCCAGAAACGATATGGCAGGGGAGGAAGATTCCTGGAAGAGCCGGCTGGAAGAAGAAGGGTATGAGGTGCGGGTGATTCTGAAAGGCCTGGGAGAACTGGAAGGAATCCGGAAGATCTTTCTGGAGCATATTGAAGAAGCGGCTGAGGACTGAACACAGAACAGCGAAGCCCTTCTTTATACGCGCAGAATGCCGGAGCGGGGCCGGAGAGCGGAACGGATTGGAAGAGTCCGTTGTACTGCGGCAAAAAGGAGGAGAAAATTATGCTGGAAATCGGAACGACGCGTTCCGGCCTGCGGCTGGGGTATACGACCGGGAGCTGTGCGGCCGGGGCGGCGAAAGCAGCGGCGCTGATGCTTCTGAGCCGGGAGGAGGTCCGCCAGGTCCGGCTGATGACGCCGAAAGGAATTGAGCTGTATCTGGATCTTGAGGAGATTACCCGGGGGGAAGATTATGTGGAGTGCGCCGTCAGAAAGTACGGCGGAGACGATCCGGATGCGACCGACGGCCTGCTTGTTTTCGCTCGGGTGGAGAAAACCGGCGGAGCTGGGACGGCGGTCCCCGGGGTTATAATTGAGGGCGGAGCCGGGGTAGGCCGCGTGACCAGACCGGGGCTGGAGCAGGAGATCGGACAGGCGGCTGTCAACAGAGTGCCCCG
>CALWKB010000163.1 GCA_944381125.1 uncultured Mediterraneibacter sp.
TTTACTTTATTTCTTCCAGGCGGTCCAGAGCCGCGGCAATCACCTTATCCATGTCATAATACTTATAATCCCCGAGTCTTCCGCCGAAAATTACGTTCTTTTCCTGTTCCGCCAGCTTTTTATACTCTTTAAACAGCTCGTTGTTTTTATCGTCGTTTACCGGATAATAGGGCTCCATGCCTACGCTCCACTCGGAAGAATACTCTCTGGAAATTACGGTTTTCTCCTGGTTCCCGAACTCAAAATGCTTATGCTCGATAATCCGGGTAAACGGGACCTCCCGGTCTGTGTAGTTCACTACCGCGTTGCCCTGATAATTGTCACAGTCAAGCACTTCTGTCTCAAACCGGACAGAACGGTACTGCAAAGCTCCCAGTTTATACTCAAAATATTCGTCTATCTGCCCCGTAAAAATAATTTTCTCCGCGATATCCGGGTTCTCTTTGCGGAATTCAAAGAAATCAACTCCTGTGCGCACTTCCGCCCCCGCAAGCATTTTTTCCACTATGGGCGTGTAGCCGCCGACCGGAATCCCCTGGTATCTGTCGTTAAAATAATTATTGTCATACATAAACCGGCACGGAAGCCTCTTAATAATGAAAGCCGGAAGCTCGGTGCATTTTCTGCCCCACTGCTTCTCCGTATAGCCTTTCACAAGCTTTTCGTAAATATCTTTCCCGACAAGGAAAAGCGCCTGTTCTTCCAGATTCTTCGGCTCTGTTATGCCCGTTTCCTTTCGCTGTCTTTCAATAATTTCTTTCGCCTCCTGCGGCGTGCGGATTCCCCACATCTTACTGAATGTATTCATATTGAACGGCATATTGTACAGCTCATCTTTATACAATGCAACCGGGGAATTAATGTAATTGTTGAATTCCGCGAACTGATTGATATAATCCCATACTCTTTTATCCGAGGTATGGAAAATATGAGCTCCGTATTTGTGGACGTGTATTCCTTCAATGTCCTCGCAGTAGATATTTCCCGCAATGTGGTCCCTGCGGTCGATTACAAGACATTTCTTTCCCTGTTTTCCCAGTTCATGCGCCATAACGGCTCCGTAAAGTCCTGCTCCGACGATGAGATAATCATATTTTTTCATTTTTTTCCTCTCTTTCTGTCCAAAACCTGTCAGCAATTTTATTCTTTACTTCAAAAATAACAGAAGGCAGGACTTATTACAATGCCCTGCCTTTAAATTGCCATATTAATTTTTATCCGAACAGCCTGGTCCAAAAACTTTTCTTTTCATTGACAATCAGCCGCTCTTTGAACTTTTCATCCAACATTTTTTTCTTTTCTTTGCCTGGCATGGCGTTGAGCTTTTCAACATAGTCCGAATAATGATCGCAGACTTCGTCGATCGGCCCCATTTCCATCAGTTTGCCGCCCTCTATCCAGAGGCCGGTCCTGCAGAATTCTTTCACCTGCGGAAGCGAATGCGAAATAAACAGGATTGTTTTATCTTTTTCATTCCGCAGCTTCATCATCCGGTCGAGGCATTTTTTCGCGAAGCCTTTATCCCCGACAGAAAGCGCCTCATCTATAATAAAAATATCCGGATCAAGCGCAAGAGAGATGGAGAATCCCAGACGGGATTTCATACCGCTGGAATACTTCTTTACCGGCTGATAAAGAAAATCTCCAAGTTCAGCGAATTCTATGACTCCTTCTGTCATCTGCTGTATTTTTTTCTTGTTAAACCCGAGAAGCGCTCCTTTTACATTAATGTTTTCGAGACCTGTAAGCTGATTGTTCAGTCCTGTATTAATGGAGATCAGAGCCTGTTCTCCGTTTACATCCATTGTTCCTTCATCAATATCCGATATTCCGGACAGGACAAGCGACAGCGTTGATTTTCCCGAACCGTTCGTTCCCAGAATACCCACCACGTCGCCACGTTTTATTTTAAGGCTGATATCACGCAATGCGTAAAAACTTTCGGAACCTTTCTTTTTGGACTCTCCGTCCTTTTTCTGCAATTTATATATTTTAGAAACGTGCTCAAGTTCTACAGCGTATTCACTATTATCATATTTTGATGATTCCATAACATTTTCCTCTATATCAGATCAATGAACTTACGTTTGAATTTATACATAAGCATGCATCCCGCCGTAAACAGACATATCACAACCACCCAGAAATATGCCGTCAGCGCCGGATGCTCCCAGAAGCCGGTGTGATAGAAAACAGAATCTCTGTATCCGTTGACTATGTAATAAACCGGATTTAACTTCATAATAAAATTAAGTATATTATGATAAGGAACGTCTGCACTGAAATGACATTCCCAGATTACCGGGGAAAAATACATGAGCATTCTCATCAGCGACGTTATTAATTTCCGCACATCGCGCCACAGCATTGTAAGCACGGACAGAATCAGGGAAACCGCTTCCGTAAACGCAAACGCACAGAACGCATAATATATAAGTCCCATCCAGTATAAATTAGGCCCGTGGCCGCATATAAGCAAAGTAACAAAAGCGATTATCAGCATACAGAGATGATTAAAAAACTCTTTCGCGCATATTGTAGCCGGCAGTACGCTGACGGGAAACTTCATTTTTGTTATTACGCTGGTTTTGGAAAACACTGCATTGCACCCGCTCTGGATACAGGGCTGAATAAACCACCATGCCGCATAGCCTACTACAAGCCATGGCAGATATTCTATATCACCAACCGGTTTTCTCTTCCAGGCAATTCCAAATATAAGCCAGTAAGTCAGCACCTGAATCGCCGGGGACGCAAAGTTCCAGAAAATACCGAACTTCGAGTCTCTCATATCCGCCAGAAGTTCATATTTGGCGATACAGTAGATACGATACAGATTCTGAAAGTTTTCAGTTAATACATATTTTACACTGGTAAACACCGTATATTCCTCCAACTATTGTTCGACCTTATCTTTTTCAAAACAAAAACTCTTTTGAGCTTTACCGGTAACATTATATACGAATCATCATGTTTATGCAAGGTTCCTTCCAATTCTTCTGTCACATAAGCGCATCACTCTTTTTTGTATGTAGTTGCTTATTCTTCCCAAAACAATTGCAAGGGCAATTGAAACAATTATCAGTACTGCTTCCATCTTAAGTTGATATGTATAAAACCCTGCGGAATTCATAATCTTTCTGACCATAACATGTATCAGATACAACTCAAGAGTATATTTTCCAAACCATCCAAGTACACTCGTGATAAAATTATGTATTCCTGCCGCCCAGAAATTTCTGCTTTCTGAAATAACTTTCAATAAGACGACAAAAAACAATGAAAGTACAAAATTCAATAAAGCATCTGAATATACCACTAATATGCGTTTGGCTGAAAATTGCAGCGGCCAGGCGAGAAAAATTGCAAAAACAAGCAGCGCCGCGACATTGGTGATCGCAATATTTCTTTTTTCATATACGGCTTTTCCCAATAATACCCCTGAAACAA
The DNA here is from genome assembly GCA_944381125.1 of uncultured Mediterraneibacter sp. Classification (GTDB taxonomy): domain Bacteria; phylum Bacillota; class Clostridia; order Lachnospirales; family Lachnospiraceae; genus Mediterraneibacter. The sequence goes on from CALWKB010000163.1 coordinate 3,451, forward strand.
AAGCAGGTATCCTTGATACGGCAATGCTTATGCTGCTGTACAAGTCGTTATGATACAGTTGCAGAAGCACAAGTAAAAAAACACTTGCCAGACATATCAGCAAAACCCGCAGTTTTTCTGTGAGTTTATCGGCGGCAGTTTCAACAACATAAAATAAGTAAGGAAAAGCCCAGTAACAGATTCCAATCATCAAAATAAACCAGAACCATCTTATTTCATCAAGAAAAAAAGAAAGAAAAGAAAGATCTTTTACATAAACCCATAAACTTTTTCTCAATACAATTAAATCCAGCCAAATCCATGCCGGAACCGCCACAATAATATACGGAATCAAAATACGGGTATAACGCTTTTTATAAAAAGTTCTTTTATCAGGATTTTTTTTCCATGAAAAATAAAGACCAATCCCTGATAAAAGCAAAAATATATCTACCCCTGAACTCCGAATATATTTATAAAACAAATATATTATTCCAGAATAATGCGCCTCATATATTTTGCAGTCCTCAGTATAATGAAAAAAAATAATTAATATGATCTGTAAACCCATCAGCACATTTCTGTACTTTGACAAATTCTCCAGAGAAAATCTTTTTGTTTCCCGCATGCAGCAGCCCTCCGTTTTTCTTCATATCATGTCACGACAAGTATCGCAAAATACTACAGATATCCAATAGCACTTTACAGCACTTTTCCATTTTTAACAACATAAGAATGCTGGTTCCATGACACTTTTCCATTATATGAAAAATCAACTTTTCCGTCGCGAATATACCATTTTCCGTTTGAATTTGCCGCAATCCCGCAAAAACCGAAATCAACTTTTCCGTCACGGATGTAAAACCAGCCGTTATGATTCTTTTCCACACTGTTGCAGTTAAAATCAACTTTCCCCTTTACTATCCGCCACCAGCCTTTACTGTTCTTTGCTATTCCCGTTTAGCCGAAATCAACTTTTCCATCGCGTATATAAAACGAGCGGTTGTGATTCTTTTCCTCACTGTTGCAGTGGAGATCACCGTGCCCCGTTACCATCCGCCACCAGCCTTTGCTGTTCTTTGCTATTCCCGTGTAGCCGAAATCAACTTTTCCGTCACGGATATAAAACCAGCCGTTTTCATTTTTTTCCACGCTATTGCACTTAAAATTCACTTTACTTT
>CALWKB010000164.1 GCA_944381125.1 uncultured Mediterraneibacter sp.
GAAGCTTGATCGCCTTACCTTCCACAAGGATCGGCTCAAATGCCTGGATACCCAGTCTGTGCAGCGTGGGGGCGCGGTTCAGCATAACCGGGTGCTCTTTGATCACTTCTTCGAGCACATCCCACACCTCCGGCTGAAGTCTCTCAACCATCTTCTTTGCATTTTTTATATTATGAGCTGTGCCGTTCGCCACAAGTTCTTTCATTACGAAAGGCTTGAACAGCTCGATCGCCATCTCTTTCGGAAGACCGCACTGATAGATCTTCAGCTCCGGTCCCACGACGATAACGGAACGTCCGGAATAGTCGACACGTTTTCCGAGCAGGTTCTGACGGAAACGTCCGGATTTTCCTTTCAGCATGTCTGACAGAGATTTCAGAGCTCTGTTTCCCGGTCCCGTAACCGGACGGCCGCGGCGGCCGTTGTCGATCAGAGCGTCTACCGCTTCCTGGAGCATACGTTTCTCGTTGCGCACGATGATGTCCGGCGCGCCCAGCTCCAGCAGTCTCTTCAGACGGTTGTTTCTGTTGATAATTCTTCTGTACAGGTCGTTCAGGTCAGATGTCGCGAAGCGTCCGCCGTCCAGCTGAACCATAGGTCGCAGATCCGGCGGAATTACCGGGATCGCCGTCAGGATCATCCACTCCGGACGGTTTCCTGACTCAAGGAACGCCTCTACAACTTCCAGTCTCTTTACAATTCTGGCGCGTTTCTGGCCTGTAGAATTTTCCAGAGCGGTCTGAAGTTCTTTGTATTCTTTTTCAAGATCAATCGCTTCCAGCAGTTCTTTAATCGCCTCGGCTCCCATGCCTACGCGGAACGCTCCCGCTCCCCATTTATCTTTCTGCTCCTGGTACTCGGCCTCTGACAGAATCTGTCTGTTCTGCAGATCTGTTTCGCCCTTATCCAGTACAATATAGGAGGCAAAATACAATACTCTCTCCAGAGTTCTCGGAGAAATATCAAGAATCAGTCCCATCCGGCTGGGAATCCCCTTGAAATACCAGATATGGGATACCGGAGCCGCCAGGGCGATATGGCCCATGCGCTCGCGGCGCACGCTGGCCTTTGTAACCTCAACTCCGCAGCGGTCGCACACGACGCCTTTATAGCGGATTTTTTTGTATTTTCCACAATGGCACTCCCAGTCTTTGCTCGGCCCGAATATTTTCTCACAGAAAAGTCCGTCTTTTTCCGGCTTCAGTGTTCTGTAGTTGATTGTCTCCGGTTTAGTCACTTCGCCTCTGGACCATTCCAGGATCTTTTCCGGTGAAGCCAGCCCGATCTTAATCGCGTCAAATGTTAACGGTTGATATTGTTGTTCATTATTATTTGGCATAAATATGGCTCCTCCTATTCTTCCTCATTGTCCAGGTATCCGTCAAATCCCATGTCTTCATAGCCGTTGTCGTCCGGCTCTTCTTCCGGTTCAACATCCTTGAACTCGTCGCCCACAATCTCCTGCTCGGTAAAACCATGGTCGCTGAACCGTTCGTCGTCGTCCCTGTACCTTCTGTCTCCTTCAATGATGTGGCGCAGGTCGGTCTCGCCGTAATCCACGTTTTCCATAATTTTGACTTCTGTATTGTCATCTTTAAGCACGCGGACGTCAAGCGCCAGAGACTGCAGCTCTTTGAGCAGCACCTTGAACGACTCCGGTATACCGGGTTCCGGAATATTTTCTCCCTTGATAATGGCCTCGTATGTCTTCACACGGCCCACTACATCGTCGGACTTCACAGTCAGGATCTCCTGAAGCGTGTAGGACGCGCCGTAGGCTTCCAGAGCCCACACCTCCATCTCTCCGAAACGCTGGCCGCCGAACTGAGCCTTGCCGCCCAGTGGCTGCTGTGTAACAAGGGAGTACGGGCCGGTGGAACGCGCGTGGATCTTATCGTCAACAAGGTGGTGCAGTTTCAGATAATGCATATGTCCGATCGTAACCGGGCTGTCGAAGAACTCTCCTGTCCGTCCGTCTCTTAAGCGTACTTTTCCGTCTCTTGAAAGCGGCACGCCTTTCCACAGTTTTCTGTGTTCTCTGTTGTCCGAGAGATACTGAAGCACTTCCGGAAGCAGTTCTTCTCCGTGTTTCTTTTCAAATTCTTCCCACTCCAGATTGACATAATCATTCGCCAGATCCAGAGTATCCATAATATCAATCTCATTCGCGCCGTCGAATACCGGTGTAGAGATATTGAATCCGAGCGCTTTCGCCGCGAGACTCAGATGAATCTCAAGCACCTGTCCGATATTCATACGCGAAGGCACGCCCAGCGGATTCAGCACAATATCGAGAGGACGTCCGTTCGGCAGGAAAGGCATATCCTCTACCGGAAGCACACGGGAAACGACACCTTTGTTTCCGTGTCGTCCGGCCATCTTATCGCCGACGGAAATCTTTCTCTTCTGCGCGATATAGATGCGAACGGCCTGATTTACTCCCGGAGACAGTTCGTCTCCGTTCTCTCTTGTGAACACTTTCGCGTCCACAACAATACCGTATTCACCGTGAGGCACTTTCAGAGACGTGTCTCTTACCTCGCGGGCCTTTTCGCCGAAAATCGCGCGAAGCAGTCTTTCCTCCGCCGTCAGATCCTGCTCGCCCTTCGGCGTAACTTTTCCGACAAGAATATCTCCCGCGCGGACCTCGGCGCCGATGCGGATAATTCCTCTCTCGTCCAGATCCTTGAGAGCGTCGTCGCCCACGCCCGGAATGTCTCTTGTAATCTCTTCATCGCCAAGTTTTGT